>DATIVB010000712.1:0-4278 GCA_035466375.1 Chondromyces sp. | reverse complement strand
CCGGCGGCACCGCGAGGCGCGTTCCGATCGCATCGTCCGACACGACTCTGCTACGCTCCGCGGGCCGGCGACCGTAGCCGCCGGCGGCTTTGGAGGTGCAGGCGTGCTCACAGGTTCAGAGCGGAAGCACCTGCGCGGTCTGGCGCACGGGTACCGGCCAGTGGTCCAGGTCGGCAAGGGCGGGTTGACGGACCCGGTCGTGGCGTCCATCGATCAGGCGCTGGCGGCGCGCGAGCTGATCAAGGTTCAGATCTTCACCGCCCGCGACGAACGGCAGGAGATCGCATCGGCGATCGAAGAGCGACTCGCCTGCGTGTGCGTCGGCTTGATCGGCCGCATGGCGATCCTCTACCGCCAACAGCCCGACCCCGAGCAGCGCCACATCAAAGTTGTTTGAGGGGAGCCCTGCAGGCTCGCCCTCTCGGCCTCACGGCGCGAGGCCGACCGCGGACGACCAACCGGCGGTGGTGCCATCCTCGAGGTCATCGAAGAAGACGAATCACCGACGGGTACCACGTACACACTTCAACACCAGGTGCGTCAATTGCACATGGAGATCGCGGTGTCCGGGCGATCACGTCGGTTCTCGAGATCGGGTCCTCGGGGAGAAGCACTGCCGACGCGGGCTGCCCGGTCGTCTTCGGGGCGGTGCAGAGGATTGCCATAACCTACGACGATCCCAAGGCCGCCGACGGCACACCGCAGGAGACGGCGGTCTACGACGAGCGCTGCCGGCAGATCGCGCGCGAGATGCTCTAAGCCTTCTCGCGCGTCAGCGACGTCTGACTCCCGCAGGTACAACGTACACTCTTCCACACTTCATGGCGCGAGGCCGCGTCGGCGAATCCGGCGGAGAGGGGAAGGCGAGGCCCGCTTCGATCTCCCGACACGATGCAACGGAGGTGCGCGTTGCACCCCCACCGGCGCCCATGGGTGCCGAAGTCCGCATAACCGATGAAGGTCCGGTCTTGCGCGATGGGATGAAGCTCGCACGAGCCGAAGACAGCGTCCAACCAGTCCTCGGAGCTGCGGGTGCTGACGCCGCCGCCGGGCGTGACCGCGGTGACCAAACTGAGATACCCCCAGGTGTCGAGCCGGATGGAACGCGCCGCGCCGATGACGCCAACGGTGGTGGTGGCATCATGCGGGCGACAGGCCGCAGTATCAGAGCTCTCCACCTGCTGATGTCATGCCCTCGCCCGGTTCGAGGGAGTCCGCGGCCGCAGGGTTCGACGTCCGCGAGTCCCACCACCCACCGCCTCCCGCAGCCGTCGCTCCACGTAGTCATGGAAGGGATTGCATCGAAGCCGAATGAACGTGGCAGGCGGCACCGCCAGCAGCCCGCGCTCGCCGCGCGGCTCGAGGGTCCCGAGCTGGACCCCGAAGAGGTTGTCGGGATCCGGCTCGAGGCCGTAGATGGGATCGTCGACCGGGAACGGCAGCGCCACGTGCGACAGCGAGTAGACGCCCCGCGGCCACTCGAGGTCGAGGGCCTCGACCTCGGCCTCGCGAGCGCCGCCCGGCCGCGACCAGACCTGCAAGCTTGCGCTGGACTCGTCGAGGTTGGTGACGGCCGTCAGCCGGTAGGGTGTGGTCGGCCGTTCGATCAACATCTGCAGCCGCGCCGCGGGGTCGGTGCGGAAGAAATCCCGCATCTTCGCCTTCCGGTTGATGTCGAAAATCACCAGCTCGTGCTCCGGCCCCGTCAACCGGTCATAGAGGCCCTCGACGACCGCCTCCACGAGCACGGTGGCGTCGGCTAATGACATGAAGGTCAGCACCGGCGGGAAGCGCGAGGATACCTGCTGCATCTCGAGCTCGGCCAGCCGGCGGCGGATCGAGCGCGTCAGCAGGTGGGTCTGGTAACCCGCATCGGCGGGAAACGAGTTGTACTTGAACGGATCCGATTCGGGTTGGATGTCGGTCCACGCCAGCCTGCTGAACCACGGCATGAAGCTCACGATCCGGTGCGCGCGGGCCAGCGCCGCCAGGCGCGTGATGCCGATCGCCGGCGAGAACAGGATGATCCGATCGGGGGTCCGAAGCTCGTCGTCGGCGAGGCTGTCGAGCACCAGGTCGACGGCCAGCGCGCCGCCGTTCGAGTAGCCCACCACGATGATCTCGCCCGAGGGTCCGACCGTTCGTTCCAGGTGCCGATAGGCCATGCGGGCCGCCGCGCGCCAGTCGTCGACCTCGGCGCGTTGCAGCTCGCCGGGGGTCGTGCCGTGGCCGGGCAGACGCAGCCCGACGACGTGGTGGCCCTCGGAATGGAGGATCTCGGCCGCCCGTCGCAGGCTGTAGGGCGAGTCGGTGAGGCCGTGCAGCAGGAGGGCCCCTCCCCTCTCCGCGACTCCCCGGAGCTCGTACGAGCGGTTCCAGTTTCGGGGAAAACCCGCCGGGTTGTTGACACCGCCCGAGGCGTACCGATTCCAGGCGGGTTCCGCGCGCGAATCGCGGTTGCGGACGACCTGCTCGTCGAGCTCCTCGAAGAGCCGGTCCTCGAGCGCCAGGTAGTCTTCCCAGTCGAACCCGCCCCGCCCATCCGCAGCCTCGAACTCGTGCTCGAGATCCACCGTGTGCCACGGCGACAGCTCCGGCTTCGATCGTTGCGCCCACGATGCGAACACCGCGCCTGCAACAACGGTAACGGCCGCGACCACCGTCACCCGCGCCCAACGGCTCGACCGATTCTGGATCACCGGTGACATCCCCCTTCGCCATCGCGTAGACTGGTCGAGATCTTACCCTGGTTCGAAGCTCTTCTCGGGGAGGTTGGATCGATGTCCACGAGCCGGTCGGCACCGTGAGTGATCAACCCTCGAAGTGGCGGGCGGGACTGCGGCGCATCCTCTGGGTCCTCGCCGCCGCGGTGGCGGTCGGGGTCGCGCTGCCTTTCGGATGCGTCGGCAACCGCATGTTCAACACCGAGCCCGAAGACTACCTCAGGACATTCTCCACGTCCGACGGACTGCCGTACTCGGTCGCGGTGGTGGAGTTCGACGACCAGGGCCAGCCGTGGGACTTGAGACAGCTCGGCGCCGCGATCGCGGAGATCCGGCGGTTCAACCGCATCAGCGAAGATGGGATCATCCTCTACCAGTTCATCCACGGGTGGAAGAGCAACGCGGCGCGGGAGAAGAGCTCCGGACAGCGGCTGGCGTGGTTCGAAAGCCGGGTCGCGGCAGTCGCCGAGCAGTCGGAATCCGACGCCCTGCGCGGAACCGACAGACCACGGCCGGTTGTAGGCCTCTACATCGGCTGGCGGGGCCGCACCTACTCATTACCGATCCTCATCGATGCCTCTTTCTGGAACCGGCGGGTGGCCGCCCACCGGGTCGCCTCCGAGGGGCTCACCGAGGTCCTTTACCGTACGGTCAACGCCGCCAGGGAGCACCCCAACTCCAAGTGCGCCCTGCTCGGCCACTCCATGGGCGGGATGATCCTCGAGAAGACGCTCGCTTCGGCGCTGGTGCCGGAGATCCTCCTGGCCGAGCACGCCGAAGCGCCGGTTCCCGTACGCTACGACCTGATCGTGGCCGCCAACGCCTCCACCGAAGCGCTCCACACGAAACAACTCATCGACGTTTTCAAGCGCGCCGACGTGGGACTGATTTTGGAGGACGCAGCCGGTCGCCGCAGACCCGCCGCCGGCCCGATGCTCGCCTCCATCACCTCGGTCGACGACGGCGTCACGCGCTACATGGTGCCCTTGGCCATGACCCTCAACTCACTCTTCGTCCGCTATCGTCCCGCACCCGACGACAGCCTGGTGTCACAACGCCGACTCGGCATTCACACCGCCGGCCACCTGCCGGTGCTCCACAGCCACATCGTGGAGGTCGCCGGCGGCGACATCGCCATCCGCGAGTTGCCCGGGCGCTGGAACGACACCCCGTTCTGGGTCTTCCAGGTGCCGGCCGAAATCAGCCGCAACCACGGCGACATCGACGGGCCGCTGTGGGGCCGGCTCATGCTGCAGCTGATGGAGGGCAACCGCGTCTTCGACCCGGACGTCCGGTTGCTCCTTGCAGCCGCAGCTTCGGAAGGCGGAACCCCTGGGAGCTGAGGTTTCCGCCTCCTACTCGGCCTACTGCTCGTCCGAGAAGTTGAGGTCGCTGATCGCCGGCCGCACGATCAGGACATCGTCAGCGACCTCGTCTCGTCCTCCCTTGTCTTCTCGTCAGTTCACCGGGCTCTGACCTGTGTGAGCCGCACCGGCTCGGTGGCGAAATTCACGATCTTCAGCGTGTTGGTCTCTTTTTCCACCGTGAGCTGGAC
>DATIVB010000711.1:0-8641 GCA_035466375.1 Chondromyces sp. | reverse complement strand
CGGGTCGGTGGCGGCCAAGAACAAGCCCGGCCGCAACCTGATCCTCGTCAACAACCGCAGCGGCGGCACCAAGGTCGAGGTCACCGGGGCCTCGGTCAACGACGCGGCCTTCGATGCCGAGGTGGTGACGATCGAGGCCGGACGCCGGTACCAGGTCACCGTGATGGTCAAGCCCGATGCCAGCCCGGGACCCCGCGACGCGATGCTCACTCTGAAGACCAGCGATCCCGAGTTCCCCAAGCTCGAGGTGCCGGTGCGCGCCAACATCAGCTGAGTCTCCAGACGACCACCACGCGGCGGGAAGGCGACGGTCTTCCCGCCGTTTTCATTGCCGCGATATGCTTGGCGGAATTCGGAATTCGGAATTCGGAATTCGGAATTCGGAATTCGGGAACGGGATCGGGAACGGGATCGGAAATCATGCTGCGGACGTTGGGCATCGAGACCTCGTGTGACGAGACCGCTGTGGCGGTGCTGGACCGCGACGGCGCGGTGGAGCTGAGCCTCCTGTCGAGTCAGGTCGCGGCCCACGCCCCCTACGGCGGCGTCGTGCCGGAGCTCGCCTCCCGCGAGCACCTCAAGGCCTTGCCGCTGCTGGTCGAGCGGGCGCTCGCCGCGGCCACCGCTCCGGTCGGGCTGGTCGCCGTCACCGCCGGGCCCGGACTGGTCGGCGCGCTGCTCGTCGGCGTCCGCTTCGGCGCCGCCTTCGCCTGGGCCCGGTCCTTGCCGCTGGCCGCCGTCGACCACCTCGAGGGCCACCTCGTGTCGCCGCTGCTCAGCCTCGACGGCGCGCCGGCACGCCCCGAACCCCGGCGAACGTTGGCGCTGGTGGCCTCGGGTGGTCACTCGAGCTGGTACCTGATGGCCGACGGCGGGCGCCTGAGGCTCGGCCGGACGCGCGACGACGCCGCCGGCGAGAGCTTCGACAAGGTGGCGCAGGTGTTGGGCCTCGGCTATCCGGGCGGTCCCGCCATCGACGCGCTGGCCCGCCGCGGCGATCCCTCCGCGCTGGAGCTGCCGCGGCCGCGCATCGAGGACGCGCCGCACGACTTCTCGTTTTCGGGCCTCAAGTCGGCGGCCATCCGCTCGATCCGCGAGCGCGGCCTCGCGGGCGCCGGCGCCGGCGAGGCCGCGGTGGCGGATGTCGCGGCCGCGTTCGAGGCGGCGGTGGTCGACCTGCTGCTCGAACCCCTCGACGAGCTCGCCGCGCGCCACGAGCCGGACCTCGTCGCCGCCTCCGGAGGCGTCGCCGCGAACTCTCTCCTGCGGCGCAGGCTCGAGCGATGGGGGGCCGCCAACGGCGTCGAGGTTCTGCTGCCGCCGCCCGCCCTGACAACCGACAATGCGGCCATGATCGCCCACGCCGGCCAGCTCGCGGCGCGCGCCGGACGGCTCCACGACCCGCGCCGCCTCGACGCCCGCGCCCGGGAGTCGTGGCAGCCGCCGGGGACGCGGAAGACGGCGGTGCGGGCCGGCGTGTAGAATCCCCCGGAGAGGTGGCGAGCCGATGTCGAAATCCGTCGCGCGGGAGTACTACGAAGCGATCCTGGTCGCCTTCATCCTGGCGCTCTTCGTGCGCACCTTCGTGTTCGAGAACTTCAAGATCCCATCCGGGTCCATGGAGGACAACCTCCTGATCGGCGACCATCTGGTGGTCAACAAGTTCATTTTCGCCGGCAACGCCGGCACCTTCCTGCATCGGCTCTTCCCCTACCGCGCCCCGGAGCGCGGCGACGTCGTGGTCTTCAAGTACCCGGAGGACCCCCGGCGCGACTTCATCAAACGTTGTGTCGCGGTCGGCGGCGACACGGTCGAGATCCGCCGCAAGCAGCTCTTCGTCAACGGTCGGGCGCAGGAGGAGCCGCACGCCGTCCACAAGGACCCGCGCGTCTACGACGACTCGTCGGCGGTCCCGGTGTCGGCGCGCATCCGGGACAACTTCGGTCCCATGACCGTCCCCGAGGGTTCGATCTTCTGCCTCGGCGACAACCGCGACAACTCCCTCGACTCGCGTTTCTGGGGGCCGGTGCCGCTTTCCTACGTCAAGGGCCGGGCGGTGCTCATCTACTGGTCCTACGAGGCGGGGCGCGACGACTGGCAGTGGCGCGGCTTCGGCCACCGGCTGAAGCAGCTCGCCGGCGTCGTCCTCAACTTCTTCACCAAGACCCGCTGGGAGCGCGCGTTCCAGCTGATCCACTGAGCAGTGGTACCATTTCGGAAACGGTCACGTTCGGAGGCTGATCCATGACGAGGTGGCGATTCCAACGCGGCGACGTTCCCGTGGGCTGTCTGGTGGGCCTGGTGGTCATGCTCCTGGCGGCGCTGATCGCCATCAAGGTGACGCCCGTCATGATCAACGTGGGCGAGCTGGACAAGGAGATCTCGACCCTGGCGGATCGGGCCAACCGGCGTGAGTACAAGGACGAACGCATCGTGCGCGACATCCTCCACAAGGCCGAGAACCTCGATCTGCAGGTGACCAAGAAGGACATCACCATCAAGCGCACCTCGAGCCGCATCAAGATCACCGTCACCTACGACGTGCCGATCGAGTTTCCGGGCTACACCTACGTGTGGCACAAGCGGCACTACCACGACCGCCCGCTGATCGAGATCTGATCAGGTCGGATCCAAGGCCGACCGGGACGACATCTCGCGCAGGATCTCGCGGGCGGCGGCGGCGGGATCGGGCGACCGGGTCACCGGCCGGCCGACCACCAGCAGGTCCGCGCCTGCGGCCAGCGCCGCGGCCGGACCCAGGGTCCGGCGCTGGTCATCTTCCACGGCCGAGGCGGGACGGATGCCGGGGGTGACGATGACGAAGTCGTCCCCGCACGAGCGCCGCACCGCCGCCGCCTCGCGGGCCGAGGCGACCACCCCGCCGAGCCCCGCCTCGCGCGCCAGGGCCGCCCATCGGAGCACCAGGTCGAGCGGCTCGCGGCCGATGCCGAGCTCCTCGAGGGCGCTCCGGTCGAGGCTGGTGAGGACAGTCACCGCGACCACCGTGGTCGCGTCGCCGGCTCCGGCCCGGGCGCCCGCGGCGGCCGCCTCCAGCATGCGGCGTCCGCCGCCGGCGTGGACCGTCAGCATCGCCGCGCCGCAGGCCGCGCAGTTGGCGGCAGCGCGCTCCACGGTGGCGGGGATGTCGTGCAGCTTGAGGTCGAGAAAGACCTGCGCCCCCACGCCCGCGACCTCCTCGACCAACCGCGGCCCGTGGGCGACGAAGGCCTCGAGGCCGAGCTTGAGCCAGCCGGCGTACGGCGCCACCGCGCGGGCGGTGTCGAGGATCCAGCGGCGGTCGCTGCCGTCGAGCGCGATGCACAGGGCCTGCCTGGTCTCCCTCATCTTCCCCCCGGCGCCTCCTACAGTTCGCCGCCGCGAGTGTACGTGATCCAAGCCGTCGTCGGACGGGCGATCGTTCCGCGGTACCATACGGCGTGATCCGGCGGCAGATGTTGATCGACGCGCTGACTGCCGGCGCCGTCGCCGGCCTGGTGGCGGAGGCGCTGGTCCTGCGCATGAACCCGGAGGTGACCCAGGTGACGCGCGGGGTCCTCCTCGGGCTGCCGTTGTGGGCGAGCTGGGGCATGCTGATGGCCGGCGTGCCGCTGCTGGTGCTGCTCGCCGTCCTGCAGTGGCTGGGCGACCGCACCGGCCGCTGGGCCGCGCCCGAGCTCGTGGCCGCGGTTTTCGCACTGTCGGCGCTGCTGGCGGCGGTCAACGCGCGCTTCCACATCCACCTCCTTCGCGGCTCTGCGAACCGGGTGTTGCTGCAGGACGCGGTAGCGTGGGCGGTGGCCGCGCTGCTGGTGCTGGCCGGCGGCGCCCTGGTGCGTCGGTTCGGGGCCTCGGCGCGCCTGCGCATCGCCTTCACGATCGTCGTCCTGCTGCTTCCGGTGCTGCGGATCGTGTGGTCGCCGACGCCGCCGCGGCAGCTGCCAGAGCTCGCAGCGCGGCCGTTGGGAACCCCCGACCGGCCGCAGCTCGTCATCGGTCTCGAGGGTCTGGACGCCAAGTTCCTGCTCAGCGACGCGATCTCCGCCAGCGCGCCGGTGCTGGCTCGGCTGCGCGAGGAGGGCGGGCGGGTCCGCATCGCACCCCACCGACCCTACCTGCGATGGGCCCTGTGGACGTCGGTGGCGACCGGCACCTACCCCGGGCGGCACGGCGTCAAGGCCCACTGGGGCTGGGACCTGCCGCTCGTCTTCGGGGAGACCCTACGCCTGCTGCCGTGGACGCCCGAGGGCTCGCGGATGATCCTCCCGTGGTGGATCGCCGAAAGGGTGCCGCCGCCACCGGCCACTGTCGCCCCCCTGTGGTCGCGGCTGCGGGCCTCCGGGGTCCGCACCGCCGTCTTCGGCTGGCCCGGCTCGTGGGGTGACGACCCGTCGCTCAGCGAGGCGCCCGAGCGCGACGGCGAGGGAGTGCTCGAAGCGAGCATGCGCGCCTCGTTGGAAGCGGCCCTCGAGCCCTTCCCGGAGCGCCGCTCCGAGATCTGGGCGGGCATCCTCCGCGACCAGGCGCGGGTCGATGCGGCGGTCGCGGCCCTGTCCGACGGCGTCGACAGCGTCTGGGTCCACCTCGAGGCCCTCTCCCTCGTGCGCCGCTACCACGAGCCCCTGCGCCGCCGCCACACCCGCGAGCGCCAGCTCCTCGAGCTGGTGACGGAGCTCCTCGATGACCAGCTCGGCAGGCTCCTCGCGGCGGTCCCGCCCTCGGGCCTGGTGGCGGTCGTGTCGCCCTACGGCCTGGCGCCGCCGGGCTCCTTCGAGCGTTTCAAGCGCTTCATCGGCGTCGGCGACTCCTGGCACACCTCCGCCGAGTCGTGCCCGGACGGACTGCTGGTGCTGCTCGGCGACGGCGTCGACCCGGCCCAGCGCGGTGCCGCGGCGCCGCCCCCTGACGTCGCCCCGACCCTCTGCTACCTGCTCGGGTTGCCGGTGGCGGAGTACATGGAGGGCGGGGTGGTGACCGATCTGGTGGCGCCCCCGTACCTCTCGACGCATCCCCTGCGGGTCGTCGAGTAGGCACCGGACGGCTCCCCTCTTTGGCGTGAACAAAACCTGAGAGCGGAGTGTTCAAATCTGAGCCCGAGCCCGTTACCGTTTCCGTTACCGGAGGTTCGGGCCCTTTCCTGAGATCGACCCTGCCGAAGGGGTTAGCATGGTGACTCTGAAAAAGAGCTGGCCGCGCCCTCTCAGGAAGTGCATCGTAACGGCAACGGCAACGGCAACGGCAACGGTAACGGGCTCGGGCGCGGGACGGACACAGAGCACCACGTGAGCCTGGCACGCATCTCGTATCTCGCATCTCCCTTTTCGACCGAGCGCTGGCGCCGCAGGCGCAGACTGAGGTAGCCTGAACGGCGATGAAACGGCTTTCGGTGGTCATTCCGGTGTACAACGAGCGCGCCACGGTCGCCGACCTGCTCGATCGGGTCGCGGCGGCGCCGCTGCCTGCGGCCGTCGAGGCCCTCGAGATGGTGGTGGTCGACGACTGCTCGAGCGACGGCACGCCGGAAGCGGTCGAGTCGTGGCGCCCCGAATCGCGCGGCGACGGTGTCCCGGTGACCGTGGTGCGCCGCGGTCATCCCGAGAACCGCGGCAAGGGCGCCGCCCTGCGCACCGGCTTCGCGGCCGCGGGCGGCGACGTGCTGCTGATCCAGGACGCCGACCTCGAGTACGATCCGGGCGACTACCCGACGCTCCTCCAGCCGATCCTCGACGGGCGCGCCGAGGTGGTCTACGGCTCCCGCTTCCTCGGCGGGCCGCATCGGGTGCTGTTCTTCTGGCACTATGTCGGCAACACCTTCCTCACCCTGCTCTCGAACATGTTCTCGGACCTCAACCTGACCGACATGGAGACCTGCTACAAGGTCTTCACCCGCCCGGTCCTGGAGGGCCTTCACCTGAGGTCCGACCGCTTCGGCTTCGAGCCCGAGTTCACGGCCAAGGTCGCCCGCCTCGGCGTCCGCATCTACGAGGTCCCGATCGCCTACCACGGCCGCACCTACGCCGAGGGTAAGAAGATCGGCTGGAAGGACGGCGTGTCGGCGATCTGGTCGATCCTGCGCTTCAATCTCTGGTCGCGGCGCTGACCGCGCCGCTCCCTCAAATTCTCGCTCTCGCGGCCTTCCGTTTGCGACGACTATTGGCTATCGTATTCGACACTCGAGGGCGGTCTGGGCTACGGGCCGCGAGAGCGAGAATTCGAACAGGAGAACACAGATCATGGCAAAACGCTCCGTGGTGGTGATGCCGGGAGACGGAATCGGCAATGTGGTGCTGCCGGAGGCGCTGCGGGTGCTGGAGGCCGCCGGTTTCGCGGCCGACTGGGTGGAGGCGGGAATCGGCTGGGAGCACTGGATCGAGGAGGGCAACCCGCTGCCCGAGCGCACGGTCGAGCTGATCGCCGAGCACAAGGTGGCGCTGTTCGGCGCCATCACCTCGAAGCCCAAGGACAAGGCGGCGGCCGAGATCAGGGCCGACCTCCGCGACCGCGGCTTCGTCTACTACTCGCCGATCGTCGGGCTGCGCCAGCGCTTCGACCTCGACGTCTCGGTCCGGCCCTGTATCACCTTCCCCGGCAACCCCCTCAACTTCATCCGCCGCGCGGCCGACGGCGGCTTCGAAGAGCCGCGCGTCAACGCGGTGATCTTCCGCCAGAACACCGAGGGGTTGTACGGCGGGGTGGAGTGGACCAACCCGCCCGACCAGGTGTGGGAGGCCCTGAACACCCACCCCAAGTTCGCCGCGTTTCGCGAGGTTCCGCGGCCGGACCTGGCGGTTTCGACGCGCATCTTCACCCGCGCCAAGTGCCGCCGCATCTGCGAGGAGGCCTTCGCCTACGCGGCCAAGCACGGCTACGCCAACGTCACGGTGTGCGAGAAGCCCAACGTCATCCGCGAGACCTCGGGGATGATGCTCGCTGAGGCGCGCAAGGTGCACGCGGGCTACCCCGGCATCGAGCTCTGGGACACCAACATCGACGCGCAGATGATGTGGCTGACCAAGAACCCCGAGGACTACGGCGTGATCGTCGCCGGCAACATGTTCGGCGACATCATCTCGGACGGCTTCGCCGGCCTGGTGGGCGGCCTCGGCTTCGCGGCCTCGGCCAACCTCGGGCGCGAGGTCGGCGTTTTCGAGCCGACGCACGGTTCGGCGCCAAAGTACGCCGAGCTCTCCCCCTCGATCGTCAATCCGATCGCGATGATCCTGTCGGCGGTGATGATGCTCGACTGGATGGGCGAGAGCGAGATCGCCGACCGCGTGCGCTCGGCGGTGGCGAAGGTGGTGGCCGAAGGCCGGGTTCGCAGCTACGACATGCTCAAGCTGCGCGGCGGCCCGCAGGCCGTCGCCCAGGGCGCGGCCACGACGACCCAGATGACCGATGCCATTATCGAATCGTTGTAACGTTCGAACGTCCAACGTTCCAACGTTCTAGCGGGAGATCGAGGAGGTGACGATGGGCGAGTCGCGAATCCAGCGGGCGTCCGCGGGCCCGGTGGGTGACACCGTCCGCTCGGACCTCAGCGTAGGCTTCCAGCCGACCGCCGATTCCCTCGTGATCGAGGTCGTCTCCAAGGTCGACTATCTCTACGGTCAGGCGATCGAGGCTGCGGTGCGCCGCGTCGCGAAGGCCTTCGGGGTCGAAAGCGGCCATCTCACAGTGGTGGACGCCGGCGCCCTCGAGTGGGTGATCCTGGCGCGTACCGAGACCTGCCTCCGCCGGGCCGGCTTCGATGGACCTCCGGTGCTGCCCGAGAAGGCCAGGGATGCGGACGCGCCGCGGCGGCGCGAGCGCCTGCGCCGCAGCCGGCTCTACGTGCCCGGCAACCAGCCCAAACTGATGGTCTCTGCGGGGCTCTACGGCGCCGACGGCATCATTCTCGACCTCGAGGACGCGGTGCCTCCGGCCGAGAAGGACAGTGCGCGGACCCTGGTCCGCAACGCTCTGGTCGCGCTCGACTGGGGCGGGTCCGAGCGCATGGTGCGCGTCAACCAGGGCGAGCTCGGCGAGGAGGACCTGGAGGCGATCGCGAACCACAATCCCCACACGGTGCTGCTGCCGAAGGTCGAGGCGATCGACCGGGTCGGCCGCGCGGCGGAACTCCTCGAGCAGTTTTCGGCCGGCTCTGCGGCATTCCTGATGCCGATCCTCGAGTCGCCGCTCGGCATCCACCGCGCCTTCGAGATCGCCGCCGCCGAACCCTCGGTGGTGGCCCTGACCCTCGGCCTCGAGGACCTCTCGGCGGAGCTCGGCGCGCCGCGCACCGCGGACGGGGCCGAGAGCTTTCTGGCGCGCCAGACCGTCGTCTTCGCCGCGCGTGCGGCGGGCGTGCAGCCCATCGCTTCGGTCTACTCCGACATCGAGGACGAGCAGGGCCTCGCCGAGTACGTCCGGCGCGAGCGCGGGCTCGGCTTTGACGGTATCGGCTGCATCCACCCCCGGCAGATCCCGGTGGTGCACCGCGAGATGACCCCGAGCGCGGCCGAGGTCGAGCGCGCGGTGCGGGTGGTGCGGGCGGCGCGCGAAGCGGAGGCGCGGGGGCTCGGAGCGGTCGCGGTGGGCTCCAAGATGGTCGACCCGCCGGTGGTCAGGCAGGCCGAGCGGACCGTCCAGTTGGCGGTGGCGGGAG
>DATIVB010000710.1:0-2378 GCA_035466375.1 Chondromyces sp. | reverse complement strand
GTTCGCGGTGTCCGGATTCTCGAAGCTTGTCCGGAAAGCCGGATGATACCTCATCTCATGACCAGCGTTCACGACCCCGCAGGAGCCGGCGCGGCGGTCGGCGGGGAGCCCGACCGAGGGCGTTCCGCATCGGTCCGATTTGCATTTGGCGGTCGCTGAACGCACCATACCGTTCATGCCCGATGCAGCGCCCTCGATCGTCGTCGGACTCAACGCGGTCATCATCGCTCTCACCGACGGCCAGCCGCGGGTGCTCACGGTGTCGCTGCCCGAGTGGACGCCCATCCAGGGCGGCGTGCCGGCCGACGGCGATGCCGACCGCCGCCGCGTCGAGGCGCTGCCGACCGGACCCCTCGATCCGGCGGGCGACCGCACCCTCGAGCTCGCGCTGCGGCGCTGGGTGCGCGCCTACACCGGCCTCGACCTCGGCTACGTGGAGCAGCTCTACACCTTCGGCGACCGCTTCCGCGACCCGCGCGAGCACCGCGGCGGCCCGCGGGTGGTCTCGGTCGCCTACCTGGCGCTGGTGCGCGAGAGCCAGCCGAGCCGGGGTCTCGCCGCGCGCTGGCACTCCGTGTACCGCTTCTTCCCCTGGGAGGACGGGCGGGGTTCGCGGCCGGCGCTGATCGACGACACCATCGCGCCGGCGCTGATGGAGTGGATTCATTCGGCGCCCGACGAGGCGGCGCGGCGGGCGCGTCGGGTCCGCGCCGCGGTGTCCTTCGGCGTCGAGGGCGGGCAGTGGGACGGCGAGCGGGTCCTCGAGCGCTACGAGCTGCTGTACGAGCTGGGGCTGGTGGCGGAGGCCTCGCGCGGCGGCCCTCCGGGCGGGGACTCCCCGGCGTGCGGCCCCGAGATGGCCTTCGACCACCGCCGCATCCTGGCCACCGCGGTGGGCCGCATCCGCGCCAAGATCCGCTACCGCCCGGTGGTCTTCGAGCTCGTGCCCGACGAGTTCACCCTGCTGCAGCTGCAGCGGGCGGTGGAGGCGCTGGCCGGGCTGCGGCTGCACAAGCAGAACTTCCGCCGCCTCGTCGAGCAGGGCGGGCTGGTGGAGGGCACCGGCCGCCGCGATCATCAGACTGGCGGAAGGCCGGCCGAGCTCTTCCGCTTCCGGCGCGAGGTCCTCCTCGAGCGCCCCGCCCCCGGGGTCGGCCTCCCCGCCGCCCGGCGCTAGCTGCACCCAACGGGTCCTCCAGTTCAGGCACCGCTCCGAAGCCACTGACGCCTGACCTTCGCGAGCGCAGCGAGCGCCGCAATTCGTCCGACGAATTGCCCTTGACAGAAGATATGCTCTGATTTAGTATATCCATTGAGCCGGCGAGCCGGCGATTTGTTGGCCTCTAAAAAACTCAAAATGAGCATAAGGAGTGACGATGAGCACTGTCCTTGAGTCCGTGATTGCGAGGCGCGAGGTGCCGCTTCGGGAGGCGCTCGCGACCACCGCGCCCATCTATCACCGGTTGCGGCACCTGATCCCGGAGGTGGAGTGGACGGCACATGCGCCGTTGATCGTCGAGATCGAGGAGCTCAAGCGGCAGCGCAACGCCGTGATCCTGGCCCACAACTACCAGACCCCCGAGATCTTCCACGGCGTCGCCGACATCACCGGCGACTCGTTGGCTCTGGCGAGGCAGGCCGCCGAGAGCGACGCCGAGGTCATCGTCGTGTGCGGCGTGCACTTCATGGCCGAGACCGCCAAGCTCCTCAATCCGGAGCGCACGGTCCTGATCCCCGACCCCGAGGCCGGCTGTTCGCTGGCGGAGTCGATCACCGCGGCCGACGTGCGCGCTCTTCGCGCGCGGCACCCGGGGGTGCCGGTGGTGACCTACGTCAACACCTCGGCCGAGGTCAAGGCGGAGACCGATGTCTGCTGCACCTCGGCCAACGCGGTGGAGGTGGTGGAGTCGCTCGGCGCCGAACGCGTGATCTTCCTGCCTGATCGCGACCTCGGCCGCTGGGTGGCCGCCAACACCGCGGTCGAGATCATCGGCTGGGACGGCACCTGCGAGGTCCACGAGCAGTTCACGGTCGAGGAGATCGAGCGCTACCGCCGCCAGTTTCCCGGAGTCAAGGTGATCGCCCATCCGGAGTGCGACCTGCCGGTGCTCGAGGCCGCCGACATGGTGGGCTCGACCTCGGGCATGATCCGCTGGGTCGCCGAGCAGCGCCCGCAACGGGTGGTGATGGTGACCGAGTGCTCCATGAGCGACAACGTGGCGGCTGAGTTTCCCGACATCGAGTTCGTGCGCCCGTGCACCATCTGCCCGTACATGAAGCGCATCACGCTGGCCAGGATCGCCGCATCTCTCGAGCACCTGCAGCACCCGGTCGAGGTCCCTTCCTCGGTCGCGCGGCGGGCGCGGCGGGCGGTGGAA
>DATIVB010000709.1:0-1852 GCA_035466375.1 Chondromyces sp. | reverse complement strand
TAGGTGAAGTTGACGCCGGCGCCGATGTACGGCCGGATCGTGTCGCTGCCGAAGAAGTACTGCAGGGTGACGGTGGGGGGCAGCACCTTGACGCTGCCGGCGTCGGCGCCGCCGAGCGCGCCGCCGGCGGTCGCCAGATCGTGGCGCGCGGTGGCGGCGATGACCTCGAGCCCGACGTTGTCGGAGAACATGTAGGTGAGGTCGACCTCGAAGGTGGTCTTCGAGTCGACGGTGACCTCGGTGCCGGTGTCGAGGATCTGCGAGCTCGAGTCATTCGGGGAGATCGAGATGCCCCGCACCCGGAAGATCCAGTTGTCCTGGGCCTGTGAGACCGCAGGCAGCACGAGTAGCATCAGGGCAACCACGAGACAGATCTTTCTGGCCATCGATACCTCCTTGGTGTTGCCCGGGTGGACGGCCCGCTCGACGGTCGCGCCCGGAGTCGGTTGTGAGCCCCGGCGGGGGCAAGCGAGTGTTCCTGAGTCGGATGCTAGCACGAGTCAATCGAAACAAGTCAATGGAGGGGCGGTCCATATTGAGACGGATTCTTGGAGCCGAGCGGCGATCAGGCGCGCAGCGTCGGTGCGAGGGCGGCGTTGGCGCCGATGCGGCCGATGAGGAGCGCAGCGGCAGCGGCCACCGCCCCCACCGCATCGAGGCGCCCGATGGCGAGCCAGAGGACCGCGAAGACACCCGCCACCTCGAACAGGGTCGCGCGGGTGATCGCCTCGGTGGTGTCGCGAACCACCGCCACTGCGCGCTGGAAGGACAGCAGGGCGGTCAGCCCGGGCATCACGGCCAGGATGCGGGTCGGCACGAGCGCGAAGCGGACGAGCTCCTCGGACAGGCCGGAGACGTCTCGGAACCAGATCTCGGCCAGCGGCGTCCACGCGATCAGGGACATCGCACCCGCCACGCCGAGCCCGAGACGGAAGCCGAAGCGCCGCAGCGCCGGGTAGCCCTCGTGGTCGTCCCCTTCGAGGGCGATGGCGGCCTCCTGGTAGGACAGGCCGAGGCTGCGGAAGATGAACACCAGCCCTCCGATCACCGGCAGCACCGCCAACGACTCGATGGCGGCGCGGCTGTTGCCCACGAAGAAGGTCACCAGGGGGTGAATGCCCAGGCTCAGAATCGTGGTGAGGGCGAGCGGGTAGTAGAAGCGGGTCAGACGCAGGTAGGTGGAGGCGGCGCCGCCGGGCTCGCCGCCGGTGGCGAGGAGGTCGCGGATGGCGCCGGCCGCCATGACGCGGCTCGCCGCGGCCTCGAGACTCACGCCCATCGTCAGCGCCGCGGCACCCACCCAGGCACCCTCGATACCGGGGCGGCCGGCGAGAGCGAGCGCGGTGCCGAGCATGGCTGCGACCCGGACCACCGTGCCGTAGGCCACGCGCCGGGTCATGTTGTGGCGGATCAGCACACCCTGGTAGAAACGGCGGAAACCGATCGTGGCCGGCCACGGCAGCAGGATCACGAGCGCGACGTGGGTGCGCGACGCGACCTCGGTGGGCAGGCCGATAAGGTCGACGGCGAGGAGCGTGAAAACCGGCGGTAGGACGGCGACCAGCATGATCGCCGTGACCGCGGCGTTGAGGCCGTTGGTGAAGGTGCGCAGCCGCAGGTACGAGCTGCGGTTGCGCGCCAGCGCGGTGGCGGCGCTCAGCAGCATGATCACCGGCGCCTCCACCACCAGCGCGAGCGAAAAGGCGACGCCGTAGGCCGCGAGGTTGTAGGTCGGCTCGGCGAGGCGGGCGATGACGGCAGCCAGGAATGGGCCCTCGATCGCCATCATCAGCCAGGTCGCGGCCAGCGGCAGCCAGAAGCGGAGGATGCGCATCTGGGTCAGGGGAGGGGA
>DATIVB010000708.1:0-2436 GCA_035466375.1 Chondromyces sp. | reverse complement strand
TGGCGCGACTACACGCACCAGGAGATCGAGGGCGACGAGCTCGGCACCCAGTTCAACAATCGGTGGACCGAGGCGCGGCTGGATCTGGTCAATCAGCGCTTCCGCGGCTTCGAGGGAACCCTCGGGCTGCACTACGTGAACCGCGATTTCGAGGCTTTCGGCGAGGAGGCCTTCGTCGCGCCCACCGACACCACCCGGCTCGGCGCCTACATCTTTCAGGAGACAAGGGCTGAACCGGTGGGCTTCCAGTTCGGGCTGCGCTTCGACAGTCAGGACACCGCCACGGTGGATCCCGAGCTGCCGGACCGCGACTTCTCGACGTGGACCACCTCGGCCGGTGTGGTATGGCGGATTTCAGAAGCCTGGAACCTGGGCGTCAACCTCAACCGGCCCGAGCGCGCCCCGACCGCGGAGGAGCTGTACTCGGATGGACCGCACGCCGCCACCTTCGCCTACGAGATCGGCGATCCGTTGCTCGGCCCCGAGGTCGGCAACGGGGCGGAAGCGACTCTGAGAGTGGACCACGGACGCTTCGAGGCCGCCCTGTCGGCCTTCGCGACCCGGTACGACGGCTTCATCTACCTCGCCGACACCGGGGAGGAGATCGAGGGCTTCCAGGTCCTGCAGTTCTCCCAGGATGACGCCCGATTCGCCGGCTTCGAGCTTCATGGACACTACGAGCTCCTGCACACGGCGAGCAGTCACCTCCACCTCGGATTCTCCTACGACCAGGTGAAGGCCGAGTTCTCGGAATCGGGGGAGCCGCTGCCGAGAATTCCGCCGCGGCGCGGTCGGCTGGCCTTCGTCTATCTCAGCGAAAAGTGGGACGCACGGCTCGAGGGATGGTGGGTGGACGACCAGACGCGGGTCGCCGAGCACGAGGCCCCGACCCCGGGCTACGAAATGCTCAACGCGAGCGTCGGCTACAAGATCTTCGCCGGCGGGGTCGTCCACGAGCTGGCACTCAGGGGCCGCAACCTGACCGACGAGGCGGCCTACAACCACGTCTCGTTCCTCAAGTTCCAGGCGCCGTTGCCGGGACGGGACGTGTCGCTCGTGTACCGATTGGTGTTCTGAAGTCGGGCGGATCATCCCGGCGCCGTGTCCTGGAGACGCCCGCGAGGGGACGTTCCCTTTTGCCGGCGCCGGGCCGGTTGCTGCGGAGCAACGCGGCGGTCATGGCCGTTTCGGCTGCAGGCGGGAGCGCGCCGGCGGCGGCCGCCGTCGGAGCACCGCCCCGGCTCATCTCACCAGGGGAGCGTCTCTCCGTCGTGGTTCCAGAAGGTCCCGGTGACGTCGGGCGTGAGGCCTGAGATCACCTTTCGCATGCCGCGGATGGATTGCTCCGGGGTCAGTGTGGCGTTCGGGCCGCCCATGTCGGTCTGCACCCAGCCCGGGCTCATGACCACGCAGGTGAAGCCCTCGGCGGCGAGCTCGGTGGCGAGCGAGCGCGTGAACATGTTCAGCCCCGCCTTGCTCTCCCGGTAGCCGTAGTAGCGCCCGCTGTCGTTACCCGCGATGCTGCCAAGACCGCTCGAGATGCTGACGATCTGCTTGCCGTTGCCGCGGCGCAGGTTGGGCAGCAGCGCGCGGGTGACGCGCATCGGACCGATGGTGTTGACGGCCAGGATCTGCGCGACATCGTCGAAATCGGTTTCCGCGAGGGTGCCGAAGCGCGGGAAGATCCCCGCGTTGTTGATGAGGAGGTCGATGGGCTGCGCCCCGAGCTCGGCGGCGAGGCGCTCGACGCTGGTCGGGTCGGCGACGTCGAGCGCCATCACCCGGACGCCGAGCTCGGCGAGCTCCTTCGCCTCGGCGGGCTCGCGGGCGGTCCCGATCACCTGCCATCCGTCGGCGGCGTACTGGCGGGCGAACTCGTACCCGAGCCCGCGGTTGGCGCCGGTCACGAGGACCGTCCGCGCAGCGGCGTCGGCAGCCTCGGCGATGGCGCCGGTTTCGGCCGTCGCCGGCGGCGCGCCCGGCAGCAGGGCGGCGAGGGCCAGCGCCGTGAATACCGTCGCGGCCCCACGGGTGGTTTGGCGTCGAGCGTCGTCCTGCGTCATGGAAGCTCTCTTTCCGGGACTGATACCCGTTATGGTCTGCACGAGGGAACCGCGACGGCACCCGTAATAATCCTCGTCGCCGACTCAGCGGGTTGAAGGCAGTGAGGCAGACAGTCGAGGTCGGGCGTCGCGGAAGCTCCGATCAGGGGACGGGCGGTGGCTGATGAAGCTCAGCGCGCGCGCTGCCCCTCGCGGCGCAGGTTGTTGGTGCAGTCCTCGTAGGCGTGCTCGATGCCGGTGCAGAGTAGCATCCTGATGTGCTCGTCGGCGAGGCTGTAGAGCACCGAGCGCCCCTCACGCTGCGCCTTGAGCAGCATGCGGTCGCGCAGCAGCCGCAGCTGGTGGCTGACCGCCGACACCGACAGGCCGGTGT
>DATIVB010000707.1:0-1711 GCA_035466375.1 Chondromyces sp. | reverse complement strand
GTGTCGCTCCAGCGGCCGGCGCCGATGTTGCGGCCGTTGAGGTTGACGACCGCGCCGGCGCCGCTGAGGATCGCGGGGTCCAGGAGTCGTCGTGCGGGGTCCCAGAGCGCCTCTCCGGCAGACGGGTCCGCGCTCCCACGCATCAGTCGCACGATTTCGTGTCCTGCCCCGGCGAGGCGCGCAACCAGCGTCTCGCCGATCAGCCCAGTGGATCCGGAAATGATGATCTTCATGGTGTCTCAAGAAACAAGTACAACCGAGAATCTCTTCCACGCCGATTCCCGTCTTCGCAGCCATCGCTGCGAAGTCGGGAATCGGTCGGCTAGACGACCCAGCCGCCGAGCTGCTCGATGACGATCTCGGCGAGCGCCGCGATGTGCTCGGGGCGGCGGTTGAGCGCGGCGATGTAGCGGAATCGGCCCCCGCCGGGCTTTGTGAAGGTCCTGGCGCCGGCAATGGCGATCTCCTCCAGGGTCTCCAGGCAATCCGCAGCGAAGCCGGGGCAGACCACGTCGAGACTGTCGAGTCGGTCCCGCCCCCACTGGCGAAGCAGCGCTGCCGTCTCGGGACCAACCCACGGTTCGCGTCCGAAGCGGGACTGGAAGGCGGTGACGATGTGCTCGGGATCGAGATCGAGGCGTTCGGCCAGCCGTTCGGCCGTCGTCCGGCACTGCTCGACGTAGGGATCTCCGGCCTCGACGTACCGCTCCGGGATGCCGTGGAAGCTGATCAGCAGGCGCCGCGGGGCACCGCCGTCGGCCCACGCCTGGTGGACGCTCGAGGCGAGGGCGTCGATGTAGGCGGGGTGGTCGTGGTAGTCGTTGACGGTGCGCAGGTCGGGTATCCGGCGCATCCTCGACAGCTCGCGAAAGACCTCGTCGAGGGCCGAACCGGTGGTGGCGGCGGAGTACTGGGGGAAGAGCGGCAGGACCAGGATGCGCCGGCAGCCGCGGCGGCGCAGCACCCCGAGCGCGGCTTCGATCGAGGGCTTGCCGTAGCGCATGCCGGCAAACACCGGCAGCGGCCGGTCGAGGCGGCGGACCAACTCCCACTCGAGGTCGGCGGCCTGGTGGCGGCTGGCGACCACGAGGGGCGAGCCCTCCGGCGACCAGACCCGGCGGTAGAGGCGCGCCGAACGGAAGGGCCGCAGCGGCAGCACGAAGAGGTTGCGGATGAGCCACCAGCGGAACCGTGGCAGTTCGACCACCCGCGGGTCGGCGAGGAACTCCCTCAGGTAGGCACGCACCGCCGTTGCGGAGGAAGCCGACGGCGAGCCGAGGTTGACCAGCAGGACCCCCGCCGGCGGCGGGTTGGAGATCTCGGGCGGTTCGGCGAGATAGGGCACGGGGGCAGTTTATAACGGGGAGGGAGGGGGATGAAATCAGGAATGAGGAAGGAGGAATGAGGAATTAGGAATTAGGAATGCCGCCCACCCGCCCATTTCGGATTTGGGATTTCGGATTTCGGATTTCCGCCCGTCCTCGCGGTGGTCGGAATGTCGGCCTGGACTGAGGGCGCTGAAGGTGGCGGCGCGTCCGCGATCTCCGTCGACGGGAACGCGGCATCTCCCTTGTGGCGGCAGGCGTCCCGCCTGCCGGGCGGGCGGTAGGCCACTGGGGGACCCGAATCCCGAAAACGGATCTTCAGAAGGGATGCAGAGAGCCGCGACGCCAGCAGGGCGTCGTCAACTCAAAACTCAAAACTGGTTTGC
>DATIVB010000706.1:0-4264 GCA_035466375.1 Chondromyces sp. | reverse complement strand
CAGCGGGGCGCCGGGCGCTGGCGGCCGTGGCTGCTGGGCTGGCTCGCCGGCACCGTCTTCTGGGCGCTCACCACGAACTGGGTGGTGCCGGTGATGCACCGTTACGGCGGCCTCGCCGAGCCCCTGGCGGTGCTCGGACTGCTGGGCATGGGCGCCTTCCTAGGGACGTTGTGGGCGGTGGCGGCCGGGCTCGGCTCGTGGGTCACCCCGGCGTGGCGAGTCTGGTTGTTTCCGGCGGCCTGGGTGGCGCTCGGGGTTCTGCAGCGCTTCCCGCCCTTCGGCTTCACCTGGACCGGACCGGCGTCGGCCTTCGTGGACCAGCCGTGGCTGATGGCAACGCTGCCGGTTTGGGGCGCCACAGGGCTGGCCTGGTGCGCGCTGAGCTTCGGCGCCGGGCTGTGGGGGCTCCTGCACCGCGGTGCGAGGCTCAGCGGCGCGCTCGCGGCGGCGGCCGCAGCCGGCGCGTGCTGCCTCACGGTGGCCCTGGCGCCGTCACCGACCGCCGCCGGGGGCCCGCTGACGGTGGCCGTGATCCAGCCGGGGACGACGCTCGAGGAGAAGTGGGACCCGTCGCAGGCGCGGGAGATCGCCGAACGCGTGTGGTCCATGACGGCCGAGGCCGCGGTGCGCGGCGCCGATCTCGTGCTGTGGCCGGAGAGCGCGATGCCCTACAGTCTCGAGAACGATCCGGCGTTCCGCGCCACCGTGGAGCGCTACGCCGCCGAGCTCGAGATCGAGATCGTGCTCAACGCCATCGGCCGCACCGCCGCCGGCGGCTCCACCAACTCGGCCTACCTCGCGACGCCGGAGGGCCTGTCGCAGGTCCGCTACGACAAGGTCCACCTGGTGCCCTTCGGGGAGTACGTGCCGCGATGGGCGGGCTTCGCCTTCACCGACAGCCTGGTGCGCGAGGTGGGCGCTTTCACCCCCGGCGGGGCGCCCGTCCTGCTGCCCGCGTCCGTCCCCCTCGGCGTGGCCATCTGCTTCGAGGTGGTGTTTCCGGGCCTGGTCGCGGCCGAGGCGCGCGCCGGCGCCGAACTCCTGGTCACCCTCACCAACGACGGGTGGTACGGCTTCTCGTGGGCACCGCACCAGCACTTCGCGCAGGTCCGCCTGCGCGCCGCCGAGACGCAGCGCTGGTTCGCGCGCGCCGCCCTCACCGGGATCTCGGGCTTCGTCGACCCCTCGGGGCGGGCCACGTCGCGCCTCGAGGTTGGCGAGGCGGGCATCCTGCTCGAGGACGTCCAGCCCCTGACCGGGCTGACGCCGAGGGTGCGCTGGGGCGACTGGTGGGCGGTTGGGTGTGCTGTGGCGACGCTGACGCTCCTCGTCGTCGGTCGAAGGATATCCCGCGCCGCGGCGAAGAAACGTTCGAACGTTCAACGTTAAAACGTTCAAACGTTGGAAGATGGCGCCGAGGTGGGTTACGAAGTTTAGTGGTAAAGGGTTAAGGGTTAAGGGTTAAGAAGTTAAGAGGTCAAGAGGTTGAGACTGAAGGAGATGTCTGACGCTTCACCCTTCACCCTTCACCCTTTACCTCCTCACCCTTCACCCTTCACCTCTTCACTTCCTCACCCCACGCGGAAGCTGGCGGCGCGGCCGATTGTTCAGTAAGATGGCACGCCCCAGCGGGGCAGACGGCAGGAGAGGAACCCCATGCTCGACGAACTCGTTCAGACCGGTGAAGCAGAGATGGAGCGCATCCAGCGTCTGCGGGGGTATCTTTGACGAGGCTTCCCTTCGGGAGCAGCTGGCCGAGGCCGACGCCGAGGCGCAGAACCCCGACATCTGGTCCGACCAGGACAACGCCCGGCAGGTGATGAGCCGGCGCTCCCATCTGCAGGAGCAGGTCGGCACCGCCGAGGCCCTGCGCGACGGCCTCGAGGAGCTCGAGGTGCTGCTCGAGATGGCGCGTGACGGGGAGAGCGGGGCGGAGGTCGAGCTCGAGGCCGCCTTGGATCGGATTTCGCCCCTCCTCGACCGGGTCGAGCTCACCGCCAAGATGACCGACGAGCACGACGCCTTGAACGCCTTCATCGAGATCCACCCCGGCGCCGGCGGCACCGAGTCCCAGGACTGGGCGGAGATGCTCGAGCGCCTCTACCTGCGCTGGGCCGAGCGCCGCGGCTTTTCGGTCGATGTGATCGACGAGCAGCCCGGCGACGAGGCGGGGATCAAGGGTGCGACGCTCCTGGTCAAGGGCCCCTACGCTTACGGCAACCTGCGATCGGAGAACGGCGTCCACCGCCTGGTGCGGATCTCGCCCTTCGACTCGCAGTCCAGGCGCCACACCTCGTTCGCCTCGGCCCACGTCTACCCCGAGATCGACGACGAGATCGACCTCGAGATCCCGGAGAAGGACATCCGCGTCGACCGCTACTGTTCCTCGGGACCGGGCGGCCAGGGCGTCAACACGACCTACTCCGCGGTGCGCCTGGTGCACGAGCCGAGCGGCATCATCGTCACCTGCCAGAACGAGCGCTCGCAGATCAAGAATCTGGCGAGCGCCATGAAGGTGCTCAAGGCCCGGCTCTACGAGCTCGAGATGGATCGGCGCGAGGAGGAGTTGGACAAGCTCAAGGGGCCGAAGAAGGACATTTCGTGGGGCAACCAGATCCGGTCCTACGTGCTGCAGCCCTACCGCATGGTCAAGGACCTGCGCACCGGCCACGAGGTGGGGAACGCGGACCGGGTGCTCGACGGCGACATCGACGACTTCATCGAGGCCTTCCTGCACTGGAACGCACAGCAGAAGTAGTTTTGAGTTTTGAGTTTTGAGTTCCCACCCGCACCCCCGGTCCTCGGGGTGGGTGGGGGACAACTCAAAACTCAAAACTCAACACTGAAAACTCCGGCCGTCGGCCGGTGTTGCGCCCCGGATCGCTTGGGTGTACCGTGCCGCGAGCGGGAAGCGGCTGGCGCCGCTGCAGGTCGACCTGGTCCCTGCCCTTGTGCGAACCCGCTCCACACAGTCAAGGGAGGATCGCGTCGTGAAAAATACAGTCGATGAGTCCGCGGTCGAGCGAATCGAGTCGGAGAGGATCGAGATCGAGCAGACCGGATCGACCGATCTGATCCTGATGGAAGATCGGTACGGAGCCCACAACTACCACCCGCTGGACGTCGTCGTCGAGGGCGGCGACGGCGCCTGGGTGTGGGACGTCGAGGGCCGCCGCTACCTCGATTTCCTCGCCGCCTACTCCGCGCTGAATCAGGGCCACTGCCATCCGCGCTTGATCAAGGCCATCATCGAGCAGGTCAGTCGGGTGACCCTGACCTCCCGAGCCTTCCGCAACGACCAGCTCGGCCCCTTCTGCAAGGAGATCACGGAGCTCACCGGTTTCGACCGCGTGCTGCCCATGAACACCGGCGCCGAGGCGGTGGAGACGGCCATCAAGGCGACGCGCAAGTGGGGCTACACCGTCAAAGGGATCCCCGCCGACGAGGCGGAGATCCTGGTCTTCGACGGCAACTTCCACGGCCGCACGACGACCATCGTCGGATTCTCCACCGACGACGACTATCGCTTCGGCTTCGGGCCCTTCACGCCCGGCTTCCGGGCCCTTCCGTACGGAGACGCCGACGCGGTCGCCGAGGCCATGCACGACAAGGTGGCCGGAATCCTGGTGGAGCCGATCCAGGGCGAGGCCGGAGTCGTGATTCCGCCGGCCGGCTTCCTGAAGCGGCTGCGGGAGATCGCGGACAGCCACCATGCGCTCCTCGTGGCGGACGAGATCCAGTCCGGGCTCGGCCGCACCGGCAAGCTCTTCGCGTACGAGCACGAGGGGATCCGCCCCGACATCGTGATCATCGGCAAGGCGCTTTCGGGCGGCATGTACCCGGTGTCCGCCATTCTGGCCGACGACGAGGTGATGAGCGTGTTCAAACCCGGCCAGCACGGCTCCACCTACGGCGGCAACCCGCTCGGCATCGCGGTCGCCCGCGAAGCCATCCGGGTGCTGGTGGAGGAAGAGATGGTGAAGGCGTCGGCAGAGAAGGGGGCCTACCTTTTCGACCGCCTGACAGCCATCGACTCCAGGCACGTCAAGGAGATCCGCGGCCGCGGCCTGTGGATCGCCATCGAGCTCGAGGACGAGGCCGGCGGGGCGCGCCGCTTCTGCGAGGCGCTGCAGCACGAAGGGGTGCTCTGCAAGGAGACCCACTCGACCGTGATCCGCATCGCGCCGCCGCTGGTCATCAGCCGCGACGAGATCGACTGGGCGGTGGAGCGCATCGAGAGGGTGCTGACGACTCTCTAGTCGTT
>DATIVB010000705.1:0-1857 GCA_035466375.1 Chondromyces sp. | reverse complement strand
CGCAGGCCGAGGACCTCGAAGGCGTAGCGGTTGCGGACCCTCGCCGCGTCGGAGCCGAGCCCCCGGCCCCACAGGTCGCGGCGGCCGATGACCGAGCCCGAGACCGCCACCCGGCTCTGCCAGTCAATCGAGCGCAGGCCGGAGAAGCCGACGTGCTCGCCCTGCAGGCTCTCCACCGCGAAATGGACCGCCGACCGGTCCTGGCGCTCGGAGGCGCGGAAGAACTCCTCCTCGGCGCCCCGGGTGAGGGGCCAGTCCCCGGTCTCCAACCAGCGGGTGATCTCGGGGTCGTTGAACCACTTGAGCGCGTTGCCGAGGTGCTTGTCGCGGTCGAGCGGCACCAACCGTACCTTGTCGCCTTCCCATCCGTAGCCCATCGCGCCTCCGTTCCGGCTCGCGCGCCCGAGGAAACGTTCGAACGTTTGAACGTTCCACGTTAGAACGTTACCACCCACCCCCCGGGGGCGATCACATTGTGTTTCAGCTCTCGGCCCCTCAAGTTGCCAACGTTCGAACGTTCGAACGTTCAAACGTTCTAACGATGTGTTCCCTGGCCGGCGAGCGTGATCGCGACCCGGTCGCCGCGCTCGAGGCCGGTGGCCTCGGCCGCCGAGCCGCAGTTGACGGCGAGCTCGAAGTGGCCGGCCGAGCCTTCGAGCAGCACGACCTCGTCGGGCCGCGCGTCCGAGTAGGTACGCACCCGCCGCAGCGTCCGGCCGCCCGCTACGGCGCCGGTGACGTCGGCACGACCTTCGGCCTGCACGTTGGTGATCAGATTGCCGAAGCGGTCTGCGTGGAGAATCGTGCCCTCGACACCGCTCGCCGTCGCCGTAGGCTCCGGCAGCGGGGACGGCACAAGCGTCGCGACGTCGATGACGTCGCCGAGCTCGGCGACGCCCTGACCGCGGGCCAGCCGCGCGGCAGCGGGCGCGAAAAGGTCGCGGCCGTGGAAGGTGGCCGAAGGTTCGGCCAGGCCCATCACCCGCCAGTCGAGGGTCGCGGCTGACGCCGCACTCCCGATCGCGGCCGCGATGCCGTTGTCCGGCGCGACCACGGACCGGCCGCCGGCTCCCACCGCCAGCGCCCGGCGCGAGCTGCCCACGCCCGGGTCCACCACCGCCAGCACCACGCAGTCGTCCGGCAGGTGCGGCCACGCGCAGCGCAGCATGAAGGACGCCGCCCAGATGTCGCCGGGCGGGACGTCGTGCCCGAGGTCGATCCGGGCGGCCCCCGGCGCGTCCCGCTGAAGCACCGCGTGCAGCACCCCCACGTAGTGGTCGGCGAGACCGAAGTCGGTCAGCAGTGCGATCGGGCGCATGGGGCCACGCTAGCACACGGGCATTTCGGATTTCGGATTCGGGATTTCCGTCCGCCCGCCCGCCATCGTTTGAACGTTCGAACGTTGCACGTTCCCACTCGCCCGCCCCTCTGCGCCTTTGCGTCTTTGCGCCTTTGCGTTTTCGGATGGGCGGGTGGGCTTGGTGACGATCTTCGTGTCTTGGTGTCTTCGTGGTTGCGACGTGGGCGGGTTGGTGGGCGCCGTGCCGGTTTTGCCCGCTGCGGAGGGCGGGGTTACCATGGGCGCTCGGGAGGCCTGCCATGCGCGAAATGCAGCTGTTTCTGGGCGGTGAGCTCCGCGACGGCGTGGATTGGATCACGGTTCGCTCGCCGTTCGACGGGCGCGAGGTGGCGAAGGTCGCCCGCGGCGGACCGGCAGAGCTCGAGCGCGCGGCAGCCGTCGCGCACCGGATCGCCTCGGTCAAACCGGCGCCCCCGGCCCGGGAGCGCGCCGCGGTGCTCGAGCGCGCCGCCGCCCTCGTCGGCGAGCGCCGCGACAGCCTCGCCGAAGCCATCTGT
>DATIVB010000704.1:0-1759 GCA_035466375.1 Chondromyces sp. | reverse complement strand
TGGTGCTCTTCCGCCGCATACTGCGGGCCGAAGGCGTCCCGCACGACCTCGCCGAGCTCCTCCACGTCGCCGAGGCAGACGTAGTCCAGGAACGAGGCGCAGTACGACGGGAGCGCGCGCACCACGTGGCCCCCGCCCGCCACCACCACCCGCGGGTTCTTCGTCCGCGCATAGGCGGCGACCTGGCGCATGCGATCCACCGAGCTGATGAGGCCGGTCAGCACCAGCAGGTCCGGCCAGCCCAGCAGCGCCTCGTCCTCGAGCGGGCCGTCGGAGACCTCGTTGTGGAGCCGGATCTCCCATCGCTCCGGACTGAGTCCGCCGGCCAGGAACACCGGCCCGAGGGTGTTGGGCACCTTGTGGCGGCGGGCCACCGGCCGTCGCGTCTCGTCGGCGTAGCAGTTGACGATCAGGGCCCGTCGCACCGAAGACGTTGAGATTGAAACTGCGTTTTTCACGCAGCGATACTAGCATCCCTGTTCCGAAAGGCCGCGCGATGACGTTCCTCTCGGGCGCCGCTTCCGACCCGCGGACACGATCCTCGACAGACGGGGAAATCGCCCCAGCGCGGTTTCGGTGCAGACCCTATCGATCCTCGAAAGCCCTCAGCGCGAGTATGGCGGCGAGAATCCCACGAAAGGAGATCGGACCATGAAACGAGCCGTGACGATAGTCATCGCAGTGGCCGTCGTGCTGGGCATGGCGGCAGCGACCGAGGCGCAGGAGGGGCAGAGCGTCAACGTCTACATCACCAACCTGAGCAAGCAGATCATCAGCCCGCCCCTGGTCATGAGCCACACCTGGAAGGTCGCCATTTTCGTTCCCGGACTGCCCGCCACGGAAGAGCTCACCGTACTGGCCGAGGACGGCGACCCGGCGCCCCTGGCCGAAATGCTCGCCGAGCACGAGGAGGTCTTCGACGTCGACGTGGCTGCGGGCATGCTGTTCCCGGGAGAGACGACGGTTCTCAACCTCCAGACCCGTGGCAAGTTCAACCGAATCAGCGCGGTCGGCATGCTGGTCACCACCAACGACGCATTCTTCGGTCTCAGCAACTACTTCATCGAGCCGTCCGAGATCGTCCAGCGCACCGAGGTGCCGGCGTGGGATGCCGGAACCGAGGTCAACAGCGAGATGTGCGCCACGATCCCGGGACCGCCGTGCGGCAACCCCTTCGAGCGTGACACCGAGGGCGCCGAAGGCTTCGTCCACGTGCACTCGGGGATCCACGGCGACGGTGACCTCCTGGCGAGCGAGTGGGACTGGCGCAACCCGGTGGTGCTGGTGACCGTCATCGCAAACTGAAGATCCGGCCAGTGGTGCGCGCCGGCCGGACGTGAGGGCCGCGATCCGGTCGGCGCTCGGCCGCGCTACGGACCGCCGTGCCGGCCTTCACCAGGAGTCGAGGATCCGGTCGGCTTCGGCCACCGACGACGCGTAGCGGACACTCTCGTCCTCGGCGAAGACGCCGCCCATCATGCGCTTGAACTGCATGAAGCCGGTGATGAAGCCGCCCGCGATCCGCACCGCGCGGCGGCGTCCGCGCAGCTTGACCATCTCGCCGCCCCGGCGCAGTGCGTCGGCGGCCTTGGCCGAGCCCGGCATGAACTGCGAGATGTCGACCACGACGTCGAAGTCGGGCCGCACCTTGGCGAGCTCCTCCTCGAGCTTGACGATGGTCGGCTGCACGTCGGCCTCGCGGAAGAAGCCCGCCAGGCGCAGGTAGAGCCGGTTCTTGTCGCTGTCCGCCTTGACCTCG
>DATIVB010000703.1:0-2646 GCA_035466375.1 Chondromyces sp. | reverse complement strand
CAGCATCGACTACCGCGAGGCGCGCGGCCACGCCTACATGCTCTACGACCAGGGCGTCACCGAGCGCGTGACGCAGAAGCCGCAGGCCGGCGCCTGCCTGCACTGCCACGCATCGACCTCGGTGCTCTACCGCAAGGTGGGTCTCGAGGCCATGGGCGAGCCGGCCGACGATGCCGCCCTCGCTGCCGGGTTCAACATGCCGGCGGTGATCCGCGGCTTCCAGGAGCTCAGCACACGGCCCTACTTCGAGGTGATGCAGCTGCTGCAGAGCGTCCCGGACGGTACGCCCGAGCTGGAAGAGGGGGCATTCCCGCTGCCGCCTGTTGGCGGCTTCACGGGCGAGATGGCCGGGCAGCCCGTGGACCAGACCCAGGTCGCCCACGGGGCCGCGCACCCCGTCAGCTGCATCGACTGTCACGATCCCCAGACCCTGCAGCTGCGCGTGACGCGCCCCGGCTTCGTCCTCGGAATCTCCGCACTCGCCGCGGGCGACGCCCCGGTTCCCCACCTGCCGAGCATCGAGCGCTGGCGCAACGGAGACCGGGACCGCCCGTACGACCCCAATCGCGACGCCTCGCGGCAGGAGATGCGCACCTTCGCCTGCGCACAGTGCCACGTCGAGTACTACTGCGCCAACAAGCAGACCCTGACGTTCCCGTGGGCGCACGGGCTGCGGGCCGAAGATCTCGAGCGCTTCTGGGAGGAGGAGGTCTTCCCCGACGGCACCCCGTTCTACGACTACCTGCACGGCGAGACCGGCGCGCCGGTGTTCAAGGTGCAGCACCCCGAGTTCGAGCTCTGGAGCCAGGGCATCCACGCCGCCAGCGGCGTCAGCTGCGCCGACTGCCACATGCCCTACGAGCGCCGCGGGGCCATGAAGATCTCCAACCACACCGTCGCCAGCCCGCTCGGCCGGATCGATTCCGCCTGCCAGCAGTGCCACAACCGGGATTCCGAAGAGCTCGAGCAACGGATCACGGCCGTCCAGGACAAGACCCTCGCCGCGATGGACCGCGCCGCCCACGCCTTCACCGACATGCTCGACGCCATTCTCGAGGCCAAGGCTGCAGGCGTCGCCGAGGATCGCCTGCAGGAGGCCTACCTCCTGCAGCGCAAGGCGATGTGGCGCCTCGACTACATCTCGAGCGAGAACTCGCGCGGATTCCACGCCGACCAGGAGGCGATGCGCCTCCTTGCCGAATCCATCGATTACAGCCGCCAGGCCCAGTCGCTGGCCATCGGGCTGCGGGCGCCGGCGCCGCCGTCGATCGACGACATGGAGGTGAAACCCGTGATCGGCGTCACGCCGCCCACGGACGCCGCCGCTCGCTGACCGGCCGGCGCGCTCGACCTGTAGCGCCACCCTCGCCGACGAGCCGGTGCTCGGCGCCCGCTGACTGATCCCGCCGACGCGTGCGGCGCCGACACCGACGAGCTCTTTGTGCAGACCCCGTGGTGAATCTGATGCGCTCCATCAGCCCGACGAGACTGTGCGGAAACCGGCGAACGCGTACTGGTAGTGATCCTGGAACCAGTTGCGGAAGCTGCGCCGGATGAGGGCCTGCGGAGTCGCCCACGAGGCGCCGAGCATGACGAAGTGGCGGTCGTCGAAGAAGTCCGCCGAGTAGCCGGGGTAGCTGCGGATATACGGGGTGAACCCCGGCAGCGGCGCGAAGGGGCTCGCCGTCCACTGCCAGAGATTGCCGACCCCATCGTGCACCCCCCACGCCGACGCGCCCGCAGGGAAGCTCCCGATCGCGGCCGGCGCCCAATGGCTGAAGCCGAAGTTGCCGTGCACCCCCGGCTCGGGCGGGGCGTCGCCCCAGGGGTAGCGCCGCTGTCCACCGGAGGGTGCCGTGTAGAGCGCCCGGTGCAGCTCGGCCTCGGTCGGGAGGCGGCGGTCCCGCCAGCGGCAGTAGGCCCGCGCCTCGGCCAGGCTCACCATCACCGGCCAGTGGGCGACCCGCTCGAGCGGCAGCCATTCGAACATGGTCCGCAGCCGCCTGCCCCCGTCGACATCCTCCCAGTCCGCCGGGGCCTCGATCCCGAGCCGCGCCCGCCACTCCCAGTCACCCGGCTGCCACAGCTCGGGCCGCCGGTAGCCGCCGGCGGCGGCGAACTCCATCCACTCGCCGATGCTGACCGGCGTGCGGTCGATGGCGAAGTCGCCGACCTCGACCGCGAGGGCGGGAAACTCGTTGTCCCAGCCGAAGTCCACCGCCTCGAAATCGGCGCCGAGGACCGTCCCGCCGCCGGCGATCTCGACCTCCCCCGCGTCGACGCCGCGATCGAAACGGTGCGGCGGCAGGCCGACCGGCCGGCGCTTGGCCTCGGGCTCGAGCTGCTGCAGCATGTACTGCAGCGTCTCCTGGTGCATGAGCTCGTGCTCGAGCACGACGTTGAGAATGCGGCCTCGCGCCGCCAGGGGGTCCTCGTCCGCGCGCTCCAGGACCCGTTCGACCAGCGCCAACAGGTGCTCCCGGGCGCGGTCCCGGTACTGAAGGACCTCGTCGATCGGAGGCCAGCGCAGTCCGGCGTCATGCGCGTCGACGCCCACCGGGTCGATCCCGCGCTCGAAGAGCTCGTCGAACTCGGGGTGCAGCTGTCCCAGCCCGAGCACGGCGCGCCCGACCTGGTTCCACGCGA
>DATIVB010000702.1:0-1861 GCA_035466375.1 Chondromyces sp. | reverse complement strand
CCGGAGCGCCACGGCGCAGGATCGCGGCCACCGCGGCGCGGGCCATGTCTTGCTCCAACGGCACCTCCGCCGGACGGTAGGTTGCGAGCGCGGTGCGGAGATCGTCGACGGTCAGCACGGGTTCATTGTGGCAGAGAAGATTAGGGAGGGTTTTGAGTTTTGAGTTTTGAGTTTTGAGTTCCCACCCACCCCCCCTTGTCCTGGGATGATGCATGGGAGTTTTGAGTTCATCTGCGTGTGACCGATCGATTGCCTGGGATTCGCGGTGGGCGTCCGAGATCGTAGCCCGAAACGGACCCGCAGTCGGGTCATCGAGAGGATGGGTGGCTCGGGGCACAGCGAATCGCGGCCCTGACGAAGTTGAGGCGCGAGAACTCGCGGCTGGTGAGGAGCTCGAAGAAACGGTCTTTGAACCCGCCGCGGGGGAAGACCCGGCGCACGATCCGCCGCGGCGCGAGGCCCTCGCCCGCGAGCTCCACCGCCCGCCGCGCCGCCGCCTCGATGCGCGCCGCCTTGGCTTCGAGGAGCGGAGCCGGGTCGTCGAGGATCAGCCCGTGCCCGGTGAGCATCCGCCGCGGGCGCAGCGCGGCCACCCGGCGCAACGACGCGGCCTCCCGCCAGGGGTCGCCCCAGATCAGGATCGCAGTTGCGCCCGGGGACACGAAGAGGTCGCCGGTGAAGACGTCGCCGGTCGCGGCGTCGAAGAGGGCGACCTGGGTCTGCGAGTGGCCCCCGGCCGGCACCGCCTCGAGGCGGCGTCCGCCGGCCTCCACGACCTCGGGCATCTCCTCCGGCTCGAAGGGTTCGACCCGGCCCCACCAGACGAGGCGGTACGGCGCGAGCGAGCGCACGCCCTCCTCCCACAGCGACGCCGCGCGGCGCAGGTACACCGGGCAGCCGCAACGCACGGCGACGGCGGCCGCGTTGCCGGTGTGGTCCTCGTGGCAGTGGGTGCAGCAGACTGCTTCGATCCTCGCGCCCGCCAGCGCCGCCAGCAGCGGCTCTCGCACGTAGGCGAAGCCGGTGTCGACCAGGATTGGGCCCACGAGGTAGGCGCTGACGTCCATGCCGAGGAGCCGCGCACCGAAGGTCCTCATGCGGACGTGGACCACGCCGCGGCCCACGTCCTCCAGAGACACCCGCGCGCCCTGCAGCCTTCCCCACGCCCTCCGGAACCCGTTTTGCCGCACCTTGGCATTGTAGTCCATCCGGCCGTCGGACGGCCGGAAACCGCCGTGCCCCGGGCACGGCGGCGGATGGGGAACCTGCCGCCAACGAAAGCTCGTTTCGGCGGCGGCCGGTTCCTCACCGGCGGCAGGCGATCCGATCGCCTGCCGTTCTGCCGACACGAAGCGGAAGGGCGTCCATGCTCTGCACCAGCCCCTTTGCGTCTTTGCGTCTTTGCGTTTTCGGGTGGGCGGGCGCCTCTGCGCCTCTGCGCCTCTGCGTCCTCGGGTGGGCGGGTGGATCTGAGCTCATCTGTGTGATCTGTGGACTTTCTAGATGGGTAGGCGGCCTTCGTGGATCCCTTGGTGCCTTCGTGTCCTCGTGGTTGCGACGGGGGTGGGTGGAAATCCGAAATCCGAAATCCGAAATGGGCGGGCGGGCGGCTCTTCGCCTCTGCGCCTCTGCGCCTCTGCGTTTTGGGTTGGCGGGTGGGCCCTGCGCCCTCTCTGTGTTCTCCGTGCCTCTGTGGTTCAAACGGTCTGTCGAGGGGCACCGGTCCCGTTCGGCGGTTGATCGCGGATCCCGGCTGAGCGAAGATCGCCGCGGCGCTGCCCGGCAGGCGCGATCAGCAGCGCCGGAAGGATGCACCCATGAATCTCACCTACGTCCTCATGGTCCTGGGCGGCGTGCTGAT
>DATIVB010000701.1:0-2149 GCA_035466375.1 Chondromyces sp. | reverse complement strand
GGTGTACTGGAACTTCGAGTCGGCGGTCTGCGGCAGTCTCGACGGGTTCCCCGGCGCGTGGTCGCAGAACCAGAGCGGCGCGGTCTTCCGCGCCACCCGCGGCGGCCCGCCGAACTACGGCGACAACGACATGCTGCTGCTCCAGCTCGAGGAGACGCCCGACGAGAGCTTCAACGTCTACTACGCCGGCTGGGATGCGCGCACCGGCTCCACGCCTCAGAGCAGCGTCTGCATCCACCACCCGCAGGGCGAGGCCAAGGCCATCAGCTTCAACGACGATGCCCTGAGTATCACCTCGAGCTGCATCGGTTCAAGCTCGTCCAACACTCACTGGCGGGTCGACAACTGGGAGCAGGGCACCACCGAGCAGGGCTCTTCGGGTGCGGGCCTGTGGGACCCCGCCACCCGGCGCATCGTCGGCTACCTCTCGGGCGGCACGGCCTCCTGCGACGATCCGCAGGGCTACGACTGCTTCGGCCGGCTTGCCATCGGCTGGGACGGCGCCTCCGCCTCGGGCCGCCTCAAGGACTGGCTCGACCCTGGCAACACCGGCACCCTGTTCGTCAACGGCATCGACCCCGGCGCCGGCAGCGGTGAGGGCACCAACGTCTCGAACTGCGGCAACGCCTTCTACGACGACGGCGTCCCCGAGGGCACTGCGTGGTACGGCGGCGGCAACGCCGGCAACCCCAACTTCATGTTTGCCGTCTACTTCAAGCTCGCGGACTTCGGGTTCACCCCCGGCAACACCCGCATCACGAAGTTCTGCGCCAGCAACCAGAACGCGTGGACGGGCGGGCCGTGGCCCAACCAGGTCTTCGTCTACCCCGACGAGTCCGGGTTCCCGGACGACAGCACCATCCTCGCCCAGGGCACGGTCTTCACCGGCGACGGCCAGGGCTGGTACGAGATAACCCTCGACACCCCCGTGACCCTCGACGGCGACTTCTGGCTGGTGATGCGCGGCGACCCGCGCTGGCAGGGCGAGGACTTCAACATGGACTTCGATGAAACGTCGCTGTCCGGCCAGAGCCTGGGGTCAGACTCGGGCATCGCCGGGTTGCAGCTGGCGCCCCGCAACTTCATGCTCCGCGCCACCCTCGAGGAGGGCGGCGGCGGCCCCGGGTACGGCGACGGCCCCTACAACTACCACGTGGGAGCGATCGTCCACTCCACCGGCGTCGGCGGCGCGTTCTTCCGCACCAAGATGGGCGTGCTCAACCTCTCCGGTTCCAACGCCACTGTCACCCTGACCTACTTCTGGAACAACGGCCCGACCACCGTGACCAGGACCGTGGCCGGCGGCCGGCTGCAGGCCTGGGACGACCTGGCGCTGACCGTCTTCGGCCTCGGCCAGAACACCTCGGGCTCGGTGCTCGTCAACTCCACCCAGCCGCTGATCGTCACCACGCGCACCTACACAAGCGACGCCACGGGCACCTTCGGCAGCTTCATGCCGGGGGTCGAGGTCTCCGACGGGGTGGCGCCGGGCCAGACCGGCATCCTGTCGCAGCTCACCGGAAACTCGGACTTCCGCACCAACATCGGAGTCGTCAACCTCTCGGCCGCCACCTGCCAGGCGCGGGTGCAGCTCAAGTCGGCCGGCGGCGCCAACATCGGCTCGCCCAGGACGCTGTCGCTCGCCGCCTACAAGTTCACCCAGATCAACGACGTCTTCGCCGCGACCGGCGCCGGGACGCAGAACGACGCCTACGCCACCGTCGAGGCCCTGACCTCGGGCTGCCGGGTGTGGGCCTACGCCTCGGTGATCGACGGCACCAACGCCTCGCCGGGGACCAACGACCCGACGCTGATCCCGCTGACGGTGGTGGAGTGAATTAGGAATTGGGAATTCGGAATTAGGAATGTCGCTCAGTCGGAGTTTGATGGGGTGACGATTCGGAGGTGCGGGATTTCGGATTTCCGCCCACCCAGCGAGTCCGGGTGAAGAGGTGAAGAGGTGAAGCATGACGGGATGGATGCGCGAGTCTTGACCCGTGACCCCTTACCCCTTAACCTTTCACTCTTAACCCTTAACCCTTAACTCTTGACCCTTAACCCGGCTCTGTGCTCTCTGTGTCTCTGTGGTTCAAACGACTCCTCGAATAGATCGGTGGAACCGCATCGGAGGTCGTTGTACCGAGATCGC
>DATIVB010000700.1:0-2400 GCA_035466375.1 Chondromyces sp. | reverse complement strand
GAGGCACTATTTTATAGAGAGTCGTCCCAGCCCGGAGCACGACGAAGGGAGTTGCCGTGATCGTGAGTGTGACGACGGCCTCCGTCCTGTGTCCGCACTGCGGGGAGCCGGTTGAGCTGTTGATCGACTCGACCCTTCCGAGTCAACGGTATGTCGAGGACTGCGAGGTCTGCTGCCGGCCGATGGTCGTCACCGTCGATGCGACCGCCGATCAGCCGGTCGTCGAGGTGACGCGAGAGGACGAGTGACGCGGGCTCGCGTGTCAATTCTGAAAGGGGAGGTGTCGCGAGCCGGAATGTGTGCCGGGTGACCCCCCCGAAGACGGAGCCAGGGCGGTGCCACGTACACACTTCCAAAGCTGTCACTTCTGAGCCGATTTCAGGTGAGGACTCAACACGTGTGGAAGTTTGTACGTGGCACCCCATGCGATCCAGGACAGAAAAGGCACTCAGACTTGTGTGATCCGGCCCAGCGCCTCGGCCAGAGGTGCGACTGCGCGGTCCGTGTCGCGCAACTTCTCCAGGCCGAACAAGCCCACACGGAATGTGCGGAAATCGGAAGGTTCGCCGCACATCAACGGGACGCCGGCCGCAATCTGCAGGCCTTGCTCGCGGAACTTACTGCCGTTCTGGATTTCCGGATCGTCCGTGTAATACACGACCACGCCTGGCGCCTGGTAGCCATCGTCGGCAACGCTTCTGAAGCCGTGGCTCTGCAACAGCTGACGGACCTTTGTGCCCAGTTCCCACTGTTTTTCCCGCATGGTCTCGAGCCCGTGGGAACAGGTCTCCAGCATGTTGTCCCGAAACGTCACCAGCGCGTCGGTCGGAAGTGTTGCGTGGTAGGCATGCCCGCCGTTTTCATAGGCTCGCATGATGTCAAGCCATTTCCGCAAGTCGCAGGCGAAGCTGTTGCTGGTGGTCTTGCCGATTCGTTCCAATGCGCTCCCGCCCAGCATGACGAGTGCACAGCAGGGAGAGGAGCTCCAGCCTTTTTGAGGGGCGGTGATCAAAACGTCCACACCGCTGGTCTTCATGTCGACCCACACGCAACCGGAAGCGACACAATCGAGAACGAACAATCCACCATGCTCGTGCACGGCTTCGGCAACGGCGGCGATGTAGGCATCCGGCAGGATGATGCCCGAGGACGTGTCCACGTGCGGCGCAAAAACGACATCCGGCTTTTCAGAGCGGATCGCGTCCGTCACGTCGTCGATAGGGGGCGGTGCGAACGGCGCCTGTGGTCCGGCGGCGCTCTGCCGGGCCTGCAACACGATGGTTTCGTCGGTGAGCCCGCCCATGTCGATGATCTGAGACCAGCGGAAACTGAAGAATCCGTTTCGGATCACAAGGCATTTCCGACCCGGCGCGAACTGGCGGGCAACCGACTCCATACCGTACGTGCCGCCACCCGGGACGACGATCACGGCGTCAGCGTTGTAAACGTCCTTGAGGGTGGCTGAAATATCCCGCATCACCCGCTGAAAAGTCTGGGACATGTGGTTTAGGGAGCGGTCGGTGAACACGACGGAGTACTCGAGCAGCCCGTCTGGATCAAGGTCGGGTAACAAGCTGGTCATTCTCGGGCCCCTCCTTGCGTTTGCCGGGTGGTCAGCCGCACCGATCTCTCCAATTTCACCCAGGAGACGCGGTTCTTCATAGCCGGCATTTTGACATCTCGACGCCAGAATGGAATCCTGCTGACGAAAGAGTCACGGGTGTCGGCCCTGTCATGCATCATCCCTGACCGCCCGATGGATTTTGCGGGAGATCCCATGAAGATCGCACGGAAGCTCGTGTCCGGTGCCGGCCTGTGCATCGCTTTCCTGATTGGCGCATCGGTGGCCGCCGCCGACGAGCCCAGGTTCAGTTTGGAGCTCGAGGTGGGGCCCACGTGGCAGAGCAGGAACAATGTTCAGATTCCCAACGATGCAACAGGCACCCGTTTTTCGCTCGAGGAGTTGGTGGGCTCGGGTCCGTGGGCGGCGGGACGCCTCTACTTCACCTGGAACTTCAAGCCCAGGCACAGTTTTCGCCTGCTCGCCGCCCCGCTCTCCTACACCGAAACCGGGGTATTCGACGAGTCGGTGGATTTCGCCGGTGCCTCGTACGAGCCGGGGGCCCCGGTCAACGCCACCTACCAGTTCAACTCCTGGAGGATAGGGTATCTGTGGCGTTTCAAAGAGGGCGACCGGTGGAAGCTGTGGGTCGGCTTCACCGCGAAGGTCCGCGATGCCAAGATCGAGCTCGCACAGGGTGAAACCACCAGTCGGGACACCGATGTGGGCTTCGTTCCTCTGCTGGCCTTCATCGCCGACTATCGATTGTCAGATCGCTGGCATGCGGTCTTCGATTTCGAGGGTCTGGCCGGCGGGCCCGGGCGGGCCTTCGACGTCTC
>DATIVB010000699.1:0-2029 GCA_035466375.1 Chondromyces sp. | reverse complement strand
GGGCTCGGGCTCGGGACGGGCAAAGAGCACCAGCTGGGTTTGGCCGCACCTGCCGATCGCTCGCCAACACGTCTGAGTTCGCGCCGATGCCCGTCTCCGCGGAGGCAGTTGGAAAATCCGAAATCCGAAATCCGAAATGGGCGGGTGGGCGGCCGGTCCGTCCTCTCCAGAGGGCACCTCGCCTCCCGGAGGCGACCGCCATCGGCTGCGCCCCCGGCCGCACGGGCGGACGGGAGTGGCATCATTGTTGCTAAAGTCCGGGCCGAGGTCCGGCGATTCGAGTTTGCCGGGGCCGAGGGAGGAACCATGCGCAACATCTCGATCCGCGTGCTTCTCGCCGCCGCGATGACCTGCAGCCTCGCAGCGGCCGACGCTGCAGCCCAGGGCAATTGGCAGCCCGGCGATTTCGGCGCCGTCCGCCTTCGCCTCGGCCTTTTCGAGCCGGTGGCGGACTCGCAGTTCTGGGACGACTACTTTCTCGACTTCACCGGTTCGCCCTCGAACCTGGAGGACGTCGTCTTCGGCATCGACTACCTGTGGAGCACCTCGCGCAACTCCGGGGTCCTCTTCGGCGGGAGCTTCTACGAGGGTTCGACGACCGTCTCGTACCGCGATTGGGTCGACGCCGACGGCGGCGAGATCCGCCACGTCACGACCCTGGAGCTGACCGACCTCAGCGCCGCCTACGTGTGGCGCTTCGGCCGCCACGGTGCACGGCCGTATCTCGGAGCGGGTGCCGGCCTGGTGTGGTGGACCTTCCGCGAGGACGGACGCTTCATCGACTTCGACGACCCGGAGCTTCCGGTGTTCACGACCTGGTACGACTCGGACGGCGTGACCTGGGAGGCCCTGGCGCTCGCGGGACTCGACGTGCCGCTCGGTGGTCAGCTCAGCTTCTTCGTGGAGGGACGCTACCGGTGGGCCGAGGATGAGCTCGACGACGACTTCTCGGGCTTCGGCACCATCGACCTCTCGGGCTACGAGGTGGCAGGCGGGCTGTCCTGGAACTTCTGAGGCGAGGCCCCGCGGGAGCGGGGCCCGGCGGCGTCTACCAGATCTCTCCGATGTCGGAACGGCGCTCGAAGTCCTTCTTGGGCTGCGCTTTGTTGACCCGCAGCCGGCGGCCTTCGAGCTCGAAACCGTCGAGCGCGCCGACGGCGACCTCGGCCGCCTCCTCGGTCGCCATCTCGACGAAGCCGAAACCGCGGGAGCGACCGGTCTCGCGGTCGCGCACGACGAGCGCGCTGACCACATCCCCGTGGGCCGAGAACGCCGCCTCGAGGTCGCTGTCATCGACGCTGTAGGGCAGGTTCCCGACAAAGAGGTTCTTTTCCATGACTACTCCCTCGCCTCCAACTGAGCGGTCGCCGGACGTGCCGAACGCCGCGAAACGGGGTGATGGTCTCCGAAGCTCCGGCGGCACCGCGGTCACACTCTCAAAAATATCACGCAAAGGTCTGCGGAGCAAGAGCTTCTGGAAATAGAGACGGGGACGGTGCCGTATGCCAGGGTCGGACAGAACCACGTATAATACGAGCGCGAGACAACCCGGAGAAGATCAGGGAGACACCATGCGGCAACCGGACGGCAGCTCTGCCGTGCTTACGACCAGGCTCGAAGCGATGCTCGCGTGGACCCGCAAGAACAGCCTCTGGCCCCTTCCCTTCGGCACCGCCTGCTGCGCGATCGAGTTCATGTCGACGGTCTCGTCCCACTACGACCTCGCCAGGTTCGGCGCCGAGGTCGTGCGCTTCTCCCCCCGCCAGTCCGACATGATGATCGTCGCCGGCACCATCACCGACAAGATGGTGCCGGTCGTCAAACGCATCTACGATCAGATGATGGATCCCAAGTACGTGATCTCGATGGGAGCCTGTGCGTCGACCGGCGGCTTCTACCGCGCCTACCACGTGGCGCAGGGCGTCGACGAGTTCATCCCGGTCGACGTCTACGTGCCCGGCTGCCCGCCGACGCCGGAGGCCCTGATCGAGGGTGTCTTGAAGCTCCAGGAGCTGATCCAGGAGGGCCG
>DATIVB010000698.1:0-2119 GCA_035466375.1 Chondromyces sp. | reverse complement strand
TGGATGCCGAGGGAGTGGCGCCGCCTCGAAGCCTCGCCGTGGCTCAAGATGTTCCAGAACGCGAGACAGTGGTGCGAGGAGACGGATCGTTAGAACGTTGGAACGTTGGAACGTTGGAACGTTGGAACGTTGAACGTTCGGCTCATACGGAAAATATGAGATGGCCACGGCTCGAATTCGGAATTAGGAATTAGGAATTAGGAATGCCGCCCGCCCATTTGGGATTTCGGATTTCGGATTTCGGCCCCACCCAACCGAATCACCACCAAGACACCAAGGCACCAAGATGTTCACGAAGAGGGTCCTTGGTGTTTTCTTGGTGTCTTGGTGCCTTTGTGGTTGCGACGGTTCGCGCTGACACATCGAAAGGCGACCGTCACTGATCATGGTCGACCCGGCTTGGCCATGCCGCGGTCGCGCCGCCGGCTCATTGCCACTGTCGCTGCCTCTGTCGCTGCCTCTGACACTGAAACTGTCACTGAGGCTGCCACTGAGACTGCCACTGTCATCTGCCACTGTCACTGAAGCTCGATCCACGCTCGGAAACGGAAACGGGTCGCACCCGATGCCTCCATCCCATGCAGTTCCGGATGAGCCCAACGTTCTAACGTTGAACGTTCGAACGTTCCAACGGGGTGGTCGGGAGGTCGCAGTGCTCGAGCCGGGCGCCCCTGGCGTTGAGGCTCACCCTGAGCATCTCGATCCTGTTGACGGCGGTCACGGGCACGCTGTCGCCGACCGCCGCCCGCAGGGCGTCGCAGGCCATGATCGGGCAGTTGTTCTCCGCCGAGAGGTGGAGGCCGACCACCGCCTTGAGCAGCGAGGATGACAGCTCACTGACCGCCTCGGCACTCTGGTGGTTCGAGAGGTGCCCGGTCGAGGAGGCGATGCGCTGTTTGAGCGGCCACGCGTACGGGCCGTTGCGCAACATGTCGGTGTCGTGGTTGGCCTCGATCAGCAGCAGCTCGCAGCCCTGGAACCGCTGACCGAGCAGGGTCGTCACCTGCCCGGTGTCGGTGCAGTAGGCGGCGCTGTGACGGCCGTCGTCGAACACGAAGGCGACCGGTTCGGCCGCGTCGTGGGAGGTTCCGACCGGGGTCACGCGCAGGTCGCCGAAGCGCACGGTCCTGCCGGAGAGGAGCTCGCCGCCGCCGTTGCTGCGGACCTTCAAGGCCGACCAGGTGCCGTGCGTGGTCCACACCGGCGCGTCGCGGTGGCGGCGGAGAAACACCTCGAGGCCGCGGATGTGGTCGCCGTGCTCGTGGGTCAGGAGCACCGCGCCCACCTCCTCCGGCGAGCCGCCGAAGGCCTCCAGCCGCTTGCGGACCTGGGCCGCCGAGACGCCCACGTCCACCAGCAGCGACACGCCGCCCGCGCGGACCAGGACCGAGTTGCCCGAGGATCCGGAGGCGAGGACCAGGATCTCCACGCTCAGACCCCGGTCGAGCCGAAGCCGCCGGCGCCGCGGTCGGAGGCGCTCAGGGCATCGGCCTCGGAGAAGCGGGCCCGGCTGACGGGCGCGATGACGAGCTGGCCGATGCGGTCGCCGCGGCCGATCACCACCGGCTCGGCGCCGTGGTTGACGAGCAGCACCATGAGCTCGCCGCGGTAGTCGCTGTCGATGGTGCCGGGCGCGTTGACCACCGTCAGGCCGTGCCGGATGGCGAGCCCCGAGCGGGGCCGCACCTGGCCCTCGTAGCCCGCGGGGATCTCGAAGATCAGGCCGGTCGCGACCGCCGCCCGCTCGCCGGGAGCGATCACCAGCTCGCCCGCCACCGCGGCGCACAGGTCCGCGCCTGCCGCACCGTCCGTCGCGTACGCCGGCAGGGGCAGGCTCTCAGCATGCGGTAGACGATGTACGAGAACCTCTACGGCCATGCGGGGATGATACGACATGAAGAATTGGGAATGAGGAATGAGGAATCAGGAATTGAGAGCCGACCTCTGTTAACCAGCAATTCGCGCGAGCGAATTGCTAGCGGCGCCCTCGGGGCCACACACCGCCGACGCCATGCGTTCGGGGCGCAGAATCTCGGCCGCCAGGCCGCGCACCTGCGCCGGCGTCACCGCGGCCAGCTCGGCGCGGGCCGTTTCCGGGTCGAAGCGGCGGCCGCGCTCG
>DATIVB010000697.1:0-4612 GCA_035466375.1 Chondromyces sp. | reverse complement strand
GCGACCTCGTAGCCGGCCCGGTTGAGGGTGCTCTCGAGGTGCAGGGCGGTGACGCCCTCGTCCTCGAAGATGAGGATCTTCTCAGACGCCATCGTCGCGGTGTCCCGACCCGAGACGGACGGTGCTTTGCTGCATCGGCTTCGGACCACGGTACAACGATTCGGAACCGCTGTCACCCTGAAACGGGGCTGCGGGCGCCGGAGCCCGGAGAGGCCGCCGGGAGGTGCGGCGCAGAACCCCCGATTCCAGAACTCGAGAATTCGGAGGAAAGTCAGGTCCCGACCCGGGAGTTGGGGCGATCCGTCCTCGAGGTGGTACCATCGAGTGTGATCCCAGCCGCTGGAAGGGTTTCAGCGTCGGTAATCGCGGATCCGAGGTGAGCGTCCAGTGTCAGACACACCACGGAAGGTCCTTGTCGTCGAGGATGAGAGCGTCGTCGCCAGCGACGTACAGAACTGCATCCGAAAGATCGGACACGAGGTCGCCGGCTGGGCAACCACTGCCGGGGAGGCGGTTTCTCTGGCGGAGTCGACCCGCCCCGATCTCGTCCTGATGGACATCCGTCTCGGCGGCGGGGACGACGGCATCACCGCGGCGGGGAAGATCCGGGAACGGTTCGACCTCCCGGTGGTTTTCCTCACCGCGTTCGCGGACGACGACACCCTGACCCGGGCCAAGGCCGTCGCACCCTTCGGCTACATCCGCAAGCCCTTCGACGCGACCGATGTGCGCATCGCCATCGCGATCGCGGTGAACAAGCACGAGTTCGACCGCAGGATCAACGACGCCAATCGAGCGCTTGAAGAGGAGACCGAGTTTCTCAACGCGCTCTTCGAGACGATCCCTGCGTCGGTGATGGTCGTCGACCGGGACAGCAAGATCCGCATGGTCAACAGCGCCCTTCAACGCGACTTCGAGGTTGCGCAGAACACGGTGGTCGACGTTTGCCCGGGCGATGCGCTTTCCTGTCCCCGCGCCGTCAACCAGCCGTCCGCCTGCGGCACCCTCGACGAATGTCTGAGGTGCCAGCTGCGGCCGACCATCACCGAGGGGCTGGCCGGCGTGAAGATCGATCGCCGGCGCTGCCAGTTCACCTATCAGGCCGACGACGAGACGCGGGAGCTGACGCTGCTGGTGTCGACCACGCCGCTCGATCACCGCGGCGAGCGCCTCGCGATCGTCATTCTCGAGGACATCACCGAGCTCAGCGGGCTGCGCAAGGCGATGCAGTCGGGAGAGGTCTTCGCAGGGATCGTCGGCGGCAGCGAGGTGATGCAGCGGGTGTTCGAGAGCATCCGTGAGGTCGCCGACGCCGAGGTCCCGGTCGCCATTCTCGGGGAGAGCGGGGTCGGCAAGGAGCTGGTGGCGAGGGCGATCCACGATCACGGACCGCGGGCGCGGAAGAACTTCGTCACGGTGAACTGCGGCGCACTGCCCGAGAGCCTCCTCGAGAGTGAGCTCTTCGGCCACGTCAAGGGCGCATTCACCGGCTCGGTGAAGGACCGCAAGGGGAGGTTCGAGCTCGCCGACGGCGGGACGATTTTCCTCGACGAGGTGGCTGACCTGACGCCGGTGACCCAGGTCAAGCTGCTGCGGGTCCTGCAGGAGGGGACTTTCGAACCGGTGGGCAGCGACCGGACCCGCAGCGTCGACGTGCGGGTCCTGAGCGCCACCAACAAGAACCTCCAGGAGGAGGTCCGCGCCGGCCGATTCCGGGAAGACCTCTTCTACCGCCTATGCGTGGTGCCGCTCGCGGTGCCTCCGCTGCGCGAGCGAACGGCGGACATCCCGATGCTGGCGGAGCACTTCCTGCTGCGGATGTCCGCGTCGTCGGGCGGCCGTAGGGCGTCGATCGCGGATGAGGTGACCAAGGTGCTCATGGAGTATCGCTGGCCGGGCAACGTGCGCGAGCTGCAGAACGTGCTCCAGTTCGCGTGGATCAAGTGCAAGGACGACGCCATCCGCCTCGAGCACCTGCCGCCGAACCTGCGGATGGCGCAGGTGCAGGCGGTAACCAGTATCAAGCGCCGTCCCGGCCTCACGGTCGAGTCCATCGCGGCCGCCCTCGATGAGACCGGCGGTAACAAGACCGAGGCCGCCAAACGCCTCGGCGTGTCCCGCGCCACCCTCTACCGGTTCCTCGACCAGGTCTCGGTGTAGGCGGCGGCGGGCCTGCCGACGTCTCGGCGTTCCAACGTTCCAACGTTTCAACGTTCCAACGTTCAGTAATACGGCCGGTACCCCAGGTCCTCGTCCTCGATGGGGCCTTTCTGCCTGAGCTGCTCGATGCCCACCACCGCCTCGTCGCGGGTGACGAAGGCCATCTCGTGGCGGCGGCTCATGACCAGGGCCTCCTTGGGGCAGGCATCGACGCAGTAGCCGCAGAAGACGCACCGCAGGAGGTCGATCTCGAAGCTGAGCGGGCGCTTCTCCCACTCCACCACCGCCTCGGGGTCCTCTTCGGCGACGATGCTGATGCAGTTGGCCGGGCACACGGTCTCGCACATGTAGCAGGCGACGCAGCGCAGGGAGTCGTCGTCCCTGGTGGTCAGGATGTGGCGGCCGCGGGTGCGATCCGAGTACTCCCGCCGCTCCTCGGGATACTGGATCGTGGCCACGTCCTTCTGCCCGAAGAGGTTTCGCACGAAGTGGCGGAAGGTCACGCCGAGGCCCTGGGCGATCGGCCACAGGTAGAGGCGCTCGCCGAGGCTGCGGCGCGGGCGGTCGACGTTGACGACGGCCACCTCCTTCATCGGTCAAGCTCCCCGGCAATGATGTTCAGGCTGCCGAGAATGGCGATCGCGTCGGGTACCAGGTGGCCCTCGAGCATGTGCGGGTAGGCCTGGAAGATGGCGAAGCAGGGCGGGCGGACCTTGACCCGGTAGGGGTGGCCACCGCCGTCGGAGACCAGATAGAAGCCGAGCTCGCCGTTGGCACCCTCGGTCGCCATGTAGGCCGCGCCGGCGGGGACCTTGAGGCCCTCGTAGATGAGCTTGAAGTGCCAGATCAGGGACTCCATCTCCGAGTACACCTTGTCCTTCGGCGGCAACGCCACGTGGTGGTTGTCGGTCATCACCGGCCCTTCGGGCAGCCGTTCAATGGCCTGCTCGATGATCCGCAGGCTCTGGCGCATCTCCTCCAGGCGGACCAGGTAGCGCGCGTAGCAGTCGCCGGTGGTCGCCACCGGGACCTCGAAGTCGTAGTCCTCGTAGCCGAGGTAGGGCAGCTCCCGCCGCAGGTCGAATGGGACCCCGGAGGCGCGCAGGCAGGGACCCGTCCACCCCCAGGCCACGGCCTCCTCGGCCGACATCACGCCGACCCCCTCGGTGCGGTCGCGGAAGATCCGGTTCGAAGTCACCAGCCGGTCGACGTCGTCGATGAACTTCGGGATGTATCCGAGGAGGTGGCGGACGCGCTCGACGAAATCGTGCGGCACGTCCTGGACGAGGCCGCCGATCCGCGTGTACGACACCGTCAGCCGTCCGCCGGCGCAGGCCTCGAGCAGCGAGTAGATCTCCTCGCGCGGTTGGAAGAAGTACCAGAAATTGGTGAGTGCGCCGAGGTCCACCAGGTTCGCGCCGAGGCACACGGCGTGATCCATGAGGCGCGAGAACTCGCACAGGATGAGCCGTACCACCTGCGCCCGCGGCGGCGCCTCGACGCCGAGCATCCGCTCGACTGCGAGCGCGTAGCCGACGCCGTTGTTCATGGCCGAGCAGTAATTGAGGCGGTCGGTGTACGGGATCACCTCGTTCCAGCCGTGGGTCTCGGACATCTTCTCGAAGCAGCGGTGGAGGTAGCCGATCTCGGTCTCGGCGCGGGTGATGACCTCGCCGTCGAGCCGGATGACGATGCGCAAGGTGCCGTGGGTCGCCGGGTGGGACGGACCGAGGTTGAGAATCTGCGACTCGAAGTGCTCGTCGTCCTCCTGCGGGTCCGCGACCCAGTCCGGGACCATGGTCTCCTCTCCGGTGAAAATCCAACGCCGGGCCGGGTCGTAGTCCTTGCGCAGGGCGTGGCCTTGAAAGGCCTCGTGGGTGAGGATGCGTTTGAGATTGGGGTGGCCGTCGAATCGGATGCCCATGAGGTCCCAGGCCTCACGTTCGAACCAGTCGGCCGCCTTCCAGATCCCGTAGGCTGATGGAAGGTGGGGCTCGTCCTCGGACAGAGGGACCGTGACCCTGAGCCGGTGCGCTTTGTCGAGACTCGTGAGGTGGTAGACGGTCTCGAAGCGGCGTTCGCGGTCCGGGTAGTCGACGCCGCAGATGTCGAGCAGCAGGTCGCAATCGAGCTGGGGATGATCGCGGAGCGTGCGCAGGACTTCGATCAGACGGCTGCGGTCGACGGTGACCTCGGTAAAGCCGTCTGCCGCGGTCCTGGCATCGAGCTCGTCGCCGCCGGGGATCAGCTCGGCCAGCTGCTCCGGGGTCATCGCCGTTCGTCCTTCACGGTCTGCAGATCGTACTGGGTGCGGCCCTCCTGGATCAGCTCCTGGAGCTTCAAGACACCCTCGATCAGGGCCTCCGGCGTCGGCGGGCAGCCGGGCACGTAGACGTCGACCGGGATGAACTCGTCGACGCCCTGCGCCACGTGGTAGGCGCGGTAGAAGCCG
>DATIVB010000696.1:0-6526 GCA_035466375.1 Chondromyces sp. | reverse complement strand
TCGAAGAGCGCCGGCGTCAGCGGCGTGGAGGGGCCGAGCATCATGACGAAGGCATCCGGCCGCACTCCTGCCATGACCGCCGGCAGGGTCCGGTTGAGCAGGGTGGTGGCGGTCACCGCCACCACGTCGGCCTGCGGCAGCATCTGCTCCATGGACTCCTCGCCGAAGTCCTCGCGCCGGCGGTTGAGGCCCCTCTCGAAGACCCACAGCTGATCGCAGTGCGCGCGCAGCGCGTCCGCGAAGGGAAAGCGGCCAATCATCGCCACCCGGCGGCCGGCCCCGCGCTCGCACAGCACGTCGAGGGCCTTCGTCGCCTCGAGACCCAGGGCGCCGGCGCCGAGCAGCGCATTGGCCGCCGCGAGGCCCACCGAAGCCTCGGGCGGGGACGGCGACTTCAGCAGGTTCGCGAGCTCGGCGGCGGACCGCTCGTGCAGTCGGCCGGCGGCTTCCACCGGCCGCTCGCCGTGGAGGTGGGCCTCCGACCGCATCGACGACGAAATTCCGCTGCCGCGCCCGGTCTGCACCAGGCTCCAGTAGGCCCCCAGCCGCACCTCGGCCACCCTCGCGTCGGCGACCTCGGCCACGGCACTCAGGATTGCATCGGTGAACACTCCGGCGCCGGGATCACCCTGAACCATGGCGCAACTGTAGCAGGCCTGCCCGTGGGCGGGATGGACGTTGTATAATCACCCTGTGGCACCGTAAACAATAATCAATCTCAATCTTATCTGGCCCATCGCGGCCGGAGGGAGGGCCCATGTCACGAGACGACGGCGACATCAAGAAACCCACACGGGGAGTGACGCGACGCGGTTTCCTCGGCACCGTCGGCGCCGGAGCGGTGGCCGCCGCGACCGGGGTCGCGCGTCGCGGTGAGGCGATACCGGAGATCACCGATCCCGAGCAGATGGTGCAGGTGGCCCTCCAGATCAACGGCCGGCTGCACCGGCTGTTGGTGGAGCCGCGCTGGACGCTGCTCTTCGTGCTGCGCGAGCGGCTCGGGATCACCGGCACCAAAGCCGGCTGCGAGCGCGGCGAGTGCGGCAGCTGCACGGTGCTCATCGACGGCCAGGCCCGCTACGCGTGCATGACCCTCGCCCTGGAAGCGGAAGGCAAGGCAATCGAGACCGTCGAGGGCCTCCTCGACGGCGAGGCGCTCGGTGCGGTGCAGCGGGCGTTCGTGGAAGAGGACGCGTTCCAGTGCGGCTACTGCACGCCCGGCCAGATCATGGCGGCCGAGGGTCTGCTGCGGGCTGCGCCATCCCCCACTCTGCACGAGATTCGCCACGGCATGAGCGGTAACCTCTGCCGCTGCGGCACCTACGCCCACATCACCAAGGCCGTGAGCCGCGCCGCCGAGATCAAGAAGGGAGGCGGCAAGTGAAACACGAAACACCCTACTGGCTGGACGAGTCCGAGCCGGAGACCCCGCTGTCCAGCGAGTACCCGGCGCCCTGGTCCGAGACCGACATCGTGGGCACACGGCTGCCCCGCGTGGACGCCTACGAGCGCGTCAGCGGCGCCGCCGTCTACCCCCACGATGTGTCGCTGCCCGAGATGCTGCACGGGGCGATCCTCCGCTGCCCGCACGCGCACGCCAAAGTCACCCGCATCGACACCTCGAAGGCCGAGAAGATGCCCGGCGTGCGGGCCGTGCTCACGCCGTCGAGCAGCGGCGCCGAGATCCCCTGGTACACGCGCGGCGGCAAGGCTTACAGCCGTCTCCTCGACACCCACTGCCGTCACGAGGGCGAGGAGGTGGCCGCGGTGGCCGCCGAGACCCCGCTGCAGGCCTTCGACGCGCTGCGCGCCATCGAGGTCGAGTACGAGGTGCTGCCCTTCGTCGTCGACTACGAGTCCGCCCTCGATGCCGACGCGCCGGCCGTCCACGAAGGCGGCAACCTCGTCGGCGAGCCGTCGGTCCGCGAGCGCGGCGATCTCGAAGCCGGCTTCGCCGAGGCTGACATCGTCATCGAGCGCACCTACCGGACCGCGTGCGAGATCCACGCCCCGATGGAGCCGCACGGGTCCGTGGTCAAGTGGGACGGCAACCGGCTGACCGTGTGGGACAGCACCCAGGGCGTGTACGCCGTGCAGCGCGGCGTCGCCGACGCCCTCGGCCTGGCGCTGGCCAATGTCCGGGTCATCGGACACTACATGGGCGGCGGCTTCGGGTCCAAGCTCGAGGTGGGCAAGTACACCGTGATCGCGGCGCTGATGGCGAAGACCTCCGGGCGGCCGGTGAAGATCTTCCTGCCGCGGGAGGACTGCATGCTGGCCACCGGCAACCGGCCGGCGAACACCATGACGATCAAGATCGGCGCCGCGAGCGACGGCACCCTGACCGCCATCGACTACCGCAGCATCGGCACGGGCGGCGCCTACCCCTACGGCGCCGGCTCGAGCACCCTGGCCGCCTACCTCTACCGCTGCGCCAACGTGCGCACCGAGGACACCACCGTCTTCATCAATGCCGGCAAGGCGCGTCCGATGCGGGCGCCGGGCTTCCCGCAGGGCGCCTGGGCCCTCGACCAGGCGATGGACGAGCTCGCGGAGCGGCTCGGGATCGACCCGCTCGAAATGCGCCTGCGCAACCTGTCGGACGTCGCCCAGACGGGCGACGGCACGCCCTTCACCTCCAATCAGCTCGAAGCCTGCCTGCGCGAAGGTGCCAAGGCCTTCGGCTGGGAGGCCGCGCGGTCCTCCGCCGCATCGGACGGACCCGTGCGCCGCGGGGTCGGCCTCGCCGCGTGCTTCTGGGGCTATGCCGGCGGTCCGCCGTCGACGGTCATCGTCAAGCTCTTCGCCGACGGCAGCGCCAACCTCAACATGGGCGCCTCGGACATCGGCACCGGCACCAAGACCTGGGCCGCGATGATCGTCGCCGAGGAGCTCGGCGTGCCCATGGAGCAGATCCAGATCGAGCACGCCGACACCGGCACCACCCAGTACGCGACGCCCTCCGGAGGCAGCAAGACGGTGCCGTCGGACTCGCCGGCGGTGCGGGCCGCCGCCTACGCGGTCAAGCACCAGCTTCTGGAGATGGCGGCCGCCCAGCTCGAGGTGGAGGCCGACGAGCTGGAGCTGGCGGACGGGTTCATCACCAGCCGCAGCAACCCCGACACCAAGGTCGCCGTCGCCGAGCTCGAGAAGCTCGGGCGGCAGGGCGTGGTCGTCGGCACCGGTTACCGCGCGCCAAACCCCGAGGACAAGGTCACCTGGCCGTTCGCGGCGCAGTTCTGCGAGGTGGAGGTGGACACCCGCACCGGAGAGGTCCGCCTGCTGCGCTTCCTCGGCGCCCACGACTCCGGACGCGTCCTCAACCGCCTGACCTTCGACAACCAGGTCTTCGGCGGCATCGCCATGGGAGTCGGGCTCGCCATGACCGAGGAGCGGGTGCTCGACCGCCGCACCGGCAAGATGGTCAACATCAGCTTCCACGACTACAAGGTGCCGACCATGAAGGACGTGGCGCCGGCGCACGAGTGCCTGCCCATCGACGTCCCCGACACCGAGTTCAACACCACCGGCACCAAGGGCCTCGGCGAGCCGGCCACCATCCCGACCGCGGCCGCCATCGCCAACGCCGTGGCGCACGCCACCGGCGTCCGGGTCGCCGACTCGCCCCTCAACCCCACCCGACTCGCCGCGCTGTTCGCCGAGCAGCGGAAGGAGGGATGACCATGCTCCCGAAATTCTCCTACGCGCGTCCGGCCACGATCGCTGAAGCAGCCGACGCGCTCGCCGCGGGAAAGGCCACCATCCACGGCGGCGGCACCGACCTCGTGGGATGTCTGCGGGACGGCGTCTTCAGCACCGACACCCTGGTTTCCCTGTCCGCCCTCAGCGAGCTCCGCGGCATCCGCACGGCGGGCGACGGCAGCCTGCACATCGGCGCCTTGACCACGATCGCCGAGATCGCGGGCGACCGCACCGTCGCCGAGCGCTACCCCGGGCTCGCGGCCGCCGCTGCGGCAGTGGCCAGCCCCCAGCTCCGCAACCAGGGCACCATCGGCGGCAACCTCTGCCAGAAGCCCCGCTGCTGGTACTACCGGGGCGATTTCCACTGCCTCCGCAAGGGCGGCGAGCTGTGCTACGCCTTCGACGGAGAAAACGCGTATCACTGCATCTTCGGCGGCAATCTCTGCTACATCGTCCACCCCTCCGACACCGCCCCGATGCTGGCCGCTCTGGGCGCGGTGTGCCGGGTGAGCGGGAGCGCCTCGAGCCGCTCGGTGGCGGTCGAGAGCCTGCACATGCCGCCGTCCGAAGACCCCCGGCGCGAGACGGTGCTCGAGCCCGACGAGATCATCACCGAGGTGGTGCTGCCGGCGCCGGAGACCGGCCTGCGCTCGTCCTACCGCAAGGTGAGGACCCGGGCCGCCTGGGACTTCGCGGTCGCCGGCGTCGCGCTCGCCATCGTCTTTGACGGTGACTCGGTCTATTCGGCCCGGGTCTTCCTCTCCGGCGCCGCACCGGTGCCGTGGCGCGCCGGCGGGGTCGAGGAGGCCATCACCGGCACGAAGCTCGACGACGCGGCGATCGCGAAAGCCGCTGCCGCCTCCATCGAGGGCGCCGAGCCCCTGTCCGGCAATGCGTACAAGCTGGACATCTTCAAGGCGATCGTCGCGGAGGAGCTGGAGGCAATTCGCGAGAATTAGGAATGAGGAATTGGGAATGAGGAATGCCGCCCGGCCGCCCGGGGGATTCAATGCTCTGCGGTCGCAACGTGACGCGTCTCATGTGAGCCTCTCGCAGAATTCCTGATTTCCGTCGCTTCAGTGCTCTCCTCGCGCACCCTGAAGGGTGCGCCTACAAAAACCACGCGAATGCTCTCTTGCGCCGCACGTGCGATTTGAAATCGTGTTGTGTCAATCCTCTTGGTTCTTGCAGGGCGCTCGAGTGTTTCCGCGAGAAGAGCGACCTCCGTTCGGGCGACTGATACCAGCTGCGACGCCCTTCGTCCCGAGGGAGCGAAGCGACCTCGGGACGTCATAATTCGTCGGCCGGAACGGCCGGCGAATTATTGCGGCATCACGAAGACCGGGTCCTGCGACGTGCCGTCGATGACCGTCAGATAGGCCAGCGAGTCGCCGTCCGGCAACACCACCAACGAGCCCACCGGGTTTGGCGCCTCGAAGGCCGACCCGAAGAGCTGCTGCACCGACCACTGGCGCAGGGTCCGCGGCGGCACGCTCACTGCCCGTGACGCCAATAAGGTCCCGTCGGCGTCGCGAAGCTGGATGGTGAAACTCACCCGGTCATCGCCGGTGACCAGGCCGACGCTGGTTCGAAAACCGCCGATCGTGCGCACCCCGGGCAGCACCTTGTCGCTGTCGCCGAAGGCAGAGGCAGGAACCGCCCGCACACCGTTTCCAGAGGTACCTCCCCGCGGCCCATCGGTGAAAACCCGCGAGGTGATCGTGATGGGCTCGGTGGCTTCTACGGCCAGGACGCCCTTGCCGCTGTCGATGCCGAACCAGTTCACGAGCAGATCATCGAGGACCACGGTGGCGCCAGGCTCCAGCCGGACGGACGGTGCATACACTCCGCCGGCAGAGTTGTCGGTCAGCTCCGGCAGATACTCCAAGTCGACCCACGCAGTCGTCCCACTCGAGTTCCACAGCGATACCGACGAACTCCAGAAGGTGCCGGAAGCTCCCGGTGAACGCGCGACAACGGGCACGATCCAGGAACTCTCAGCTCGGGTTCCGAGGTACACCGCCGAGTCCGTCGACGCGTTGTCGACCAACGAGGCGAGCACGATCGCCGGCCTCGAAAGTGAAACTCGTACCGTCATCGGCACGTTGTCGGCCGCGAAGCCGCGGAACAGCTGATTGATGGTCCACTGGTCCTGAGCCCTCGCTCCTATTGAACGCTGCACACCTCCGGCCACCCGTCCTTCGCCTCCCCGATAGAGCTCGAAGGACGCGATCACGTCGGCGTCACCTGCGGTGACCGCGATGTTCGAGCGGAACCGAGCATCCTGAAACAAACCCGGCATGCTGACCGTCGCACTGCTCGGTTGGATGCCGGCTGGCAGCCCGGAACCGAGGTTGCCGAAGGAATTCTCGGCGTATGTTCGAGATGCGATCACCGGCAGCACGGTGCCGCTGGTCACCACCGCCACCTCGAGCGGTCCCCTGCCGTCACCCGCCTCGAAAAGCGTCGCGACCAGGTCCTCGAGAAACAGGGTTGCGAAGCCGGGTAGCGATCGAATCACGCTGTGGACGCCCGTTTCGGAGCTCACGTAGGTGAAGCGAAGCTGCTGGCTGCGCGCGTTGCGGTTGGTGACCACGACGTCGGATCGCCAGGCGGTTCCTCCGACACCCTCGGAGTGGACCACCACCGGCACGATGTCCTGCGCCGTGCCACCGGCTCTGGGTGTTGGTGTCGGAACAAATTCGGTCGGCCGCCGCGTCGGGGTCGGGGTATTCGTTCGGGTCGGTGTCCGGATCGGCGTCGCCGTCGCCGGCGGCGCGGTCGGCGTGCGCGTCGCCGTCCGGGTCGGCGTCGCCGTCGCCGG
>DATIVB010000695.1:0-3171 GCA_035466375.1 Chondromyces sp. | reverse complement strand
CGTCCTCCTCGACTACCTGGTCAACGATTCGGTCCTCGGGCCGTGGCAATGGGCGGGCGCCGCGCTGCTGGTCAGCGCCATCGTGTGGATCAGCACGCGAGGGGTGGAGAGCAGCACGACGGATGAGGAATTAGGAATTAGGAATTAGGAATGCCGCCCACCCTCCCGGTGCGACTTCGTGGTGGTTGCCCGATTTCAGCGGAGTGCCGCGTTGCTACTCAGTCTTGTGATCGGACGCCTCGACCTTGATGCGACGGAACCAGAGTGCCTCCACCCGATTTGCACCTGTGACAGTTGCACTTTGGCAGGCATGACGAAATTCGTCGGGGAGAGGGGTGGGCGGCATTCCTAATTCCTAATTCCTCATTCCTCATTCCCCTCGTAGTACCCCTCCCCCGCCTCCAGGTTCTCCTGGCGCTGCTTCGACACCGGATGGACCTTGGCGGGCCACGAGGTGACGCCGTTGACGAGCTCCGAGGCCTTGAGCTCGAAGCGGCCCCACACCGAGCGGCCGTGGATGTCGATGAGCTGGAAGACCAGCCGTGGGTCCTCCTCGTCCATGTGGAAGTCCACCAGCCCGAAGTTGCTCGACTGGAAGAAGGCCGGCCAGATGCGGCGCTCGGGCCGGCGCTCGAGCCAGCTGTCGGGAGTCATCTGGGCGAGCGGCGAGCTCACCAGGTCGTAGTAGTCGTAGCCGCCGCGCTCGGACCACGGAATGACGTTGAGCTCGCCGATGTGGGTATCACCGGAGAGCAGCACAACCCCCGTGATCTCGCGGTCGCGGATGAAGTCGAAGAGATGGTCGCGCTCGTGCAGGTAGGCCGCCCACGAGTCGCCGCCCGGGCCCTTCTCGACGCTGAACCCGCTGCCCGAGACCAGGACCTTGAAGACCGCGGCGCTCGCTTCGAGCTCCGACTTCAGCCACTCGAGCTGGGCGCTGCCGAGCATGGTCTTGCCGGGAACGTCCGGGGCCTCGGCGGGATCGCGGTACCAGCGGTCGTCGAGGAAGAAGAAGTCCACCTGCCCCCAGGTGTACTTGAAGAAGATCCCCTGGACCTCCGGCAGGCCGTAGGACGGGTTGGCCCAGTACTCGAGGAACGCCTCGTAGGCGCCCTCCTTGATGGGGTTGGTGCGGTCGTGGTTGTTGAGCCCGTAGTCGTGGTCGTCCCACACCGCGAGGTGCGAGATGTCGTGCAGAATCGGCTGCAGCGCCGGCACGTCGCGCTGGCGGCGGTACTCCTCGCGGATGATGTCCGGGTCGAGGGTGTCGGCGTAGACGTTGTCGCCGATCCAGAACAGGATGTCCGGCTCGGAGTGGGCGACCCAGGGCCAGATGGGTTGGATGCGGTCGTCCTGGTACTTCGGGCAGGAGCCGAAGGCGATCCGCAGGTCGGCGGCCTCGCCGGGCGGCGGGGCGGTTTCGAAGCGGAAGGGCTCGAGACCCTCCAGGTAGCGGTCGCGGATGCCGTCGACGATGACGCGGTAGAAGTACTCGGTGGCCGGCTCGAGACCGGAAACCGTGATCACCCCGGTGTAGTCGTCCGCCTTGACGGTCGCGACCGTCTCGCTCCGGCGCGGCGACGAGAAGCCGGGGTCGGTGTCGTACTCGAGGGCCACCGCGTACGGGCCGCTGGTGCGCACCCAGACCTTGACCTCGGTGGGCGCCAGCGCGCCGACCATGGGGCCCTGCATGAGCCGCGGGTAGCCGGTCTGCGAGGCCTTTGCGGCGGTGGCTTCGAGCGCAGCTCCGGCGAGGATCGACACCAGGGCTGCGGCGGTCCAGAAGCGGCGACACGTCGTCATGGTCACTCCTTCCGATGTTCGGGCTCTCGTTCGCGGCGATGCGGACGGCAACGGCTCAGCGTCGAACCCGGGCGTTGCCGGCCCAGATGCTCCAGATCTGCTCCTCGTCCGCCGGTTGGGCGTAGTCCGTCAGCAGGGTCGTGACCAGGGCCCCGGTCGCCCACCCGAACTGGATCCACTTCTCGGGTTCCCAGCCTCTGAGCATGGCGTAGAGCATGCCGCCGACGAACCCGTCGCCGCCGCCGATGCGGTCGAGGACCCCGATCTCCCGCGGCTCGACAACGTGCCACTCGCCGCCTACCGCGGCGACGGCGCCCCACAGGTGAGCATTCGCGCTGAGGACCTCGCGCAGGGTGGTGGCGAAGACCGCGCAGTCGGGGTACGCCGCCCTGGCCCGGTCGATCATGCCCTTGAAGCTCTCGAGCTTCGCCGCGAGGTCCTGACCGCCCGCTTCCGGGCCCTCGAGGCCGAGGCAGAGCTGGAAGTCCTCCTCGTTGCCGACCAGCACGTCGGACAGGGAGGCGATCTCGGCAAAGACCCGGTGCAGCTCGTCCTCGCGGCCGGCCCAGAACGAGGCACGGTGGTTGAGGTCGAACGAGATGCGGCAGCCGTGCCGTTTGGCGGCCCGCGCGACGTCCAGGCAGAAGGCGGCGGTCCCCTCGGACAGCGCGGCGACGAGTCCCGACAGGTGCACGACGCGGGCCCCCTCGCGCCCGAAGATGCGATCGAAGTCGAAGTTCTTCGCGTCGAGGGTGAGCCCGACCTCGCCCGCGCGGTCGTTGTGGACCCGAGGGCCGCGTGTGCCGTAGCCGGTGTCCGCGATGTTGAACTGGTGACGGTGGCCCCAGGGTCCTCCCTGGTCGACCTCCTGGCCCTCGTACTCGATGTGACGGCCCGCGAGGTCGTCCTTGATCATGCGCGAGATCGGGCTGCCCTTGACGAAGGCGGTCAGGACCTTCACCGGAAGGCCGAGATATGAGGAGACACTGGCGACGTTGGACTCGGCGCTCGTGACCTGCATGACGAACGTCGTGCTGCAATGGGCTCCCTGCGCAGCGACCGGCGTCAGACGGACACCCATGCTGGTGGGCACCAGAAGCGCGTACTTGCAGTCATCCCGAAACGTGATCATGTCCCCTCTCTTCCTGTCCAACTCTCCCGTGCACTGTGATGCAATTCCGAATTCCGAATTCGTAATTCCTAATTCCTAATTCCTAATTCTCAAGCCTGATACGTCCTCGCCGTCACATCCCCTCCGCGCCCCGTCCAGTCGGTGTGGAAGAACTCGCCCCGCGGCCGGTCGACCCGCTCGTAGGTGTGGGCGCCGAAGTAGTCGCGCTGCGCCTGCAACAGGTTGGCCGGCAGCCT
>DATIVB010000694.1:0-1595 GCA_035466375.1 Chondromyces sp. | reverse complement strand
GGAGCGGGGCCTCGTGGTACAGCACCTCGCAGCCGGCCCCGTGGAGCGTCGCCGTCAGGGCGTCGTGCTCGATCCGGGCGGTTTCGAGATCGGGCTGCGAGGTGTAGTGCCAGCGCGCCGGATCGGCGCCGCCGAAGGCCGCGTCGGGCCGGCGGACGAGCACCCGCTGCAGCTTCTCGACCATGCTCTGCGCGCCGTATGCCTTCACGCGTCCTCTCCCTCGTCGTCGAGCCGCAGCGGATTCGCGTGCACGGTCTCGAAGCGGCGCAGCTGCACCTTGCCGGGGGCGAGCCCGCGCGGCTTCGAGACGTCGGCGGCGCGCGCCATGTGCACCGCCACCCGGCCGCCGCGGCGCGCCTTGGAGTAGCCGGCGGCGAGGCCGGCGGCGAAGCGTTTGGTCTCCCGGGGCAGCGCCGCGAGGTTTCCGGGGTTGCGCACCACCACGTGCGAGCCGGACTCGCCGGCGACGTGGAACCAGAAGTCGCGGGGCGCGGCCAGCCTGATGGACAGCACGTCGTTGTCGCGCGCCGTGCGGCCGACCAGCACGGTCATCCCGTCGGGGCTTTCAGCGACGCGCGCCACCGAGCGCCCCTGCCAGAGGCCGGCGTCGGGGTCGGTCGCGCCCGGGGAATCGGCAGGTCGTGGCATCGCATCATGATAGAAGGGGGATTGGAAATTAGGAATTAGGAATTAGGAATGGCCGCCCGCCCCCCCACCTGTGGGATACGTCCGCGAGTTCTGGCGGTCGGGACCGCGCGCGGCGGCGGTGCCCCAACGTTCCGACGTTCAACGTTTGAACGTTCGAACGTTGAGAAGCCTCCCGGTCCGCACCGCGCGGACCGGGAGGCGTCGATCGGTGACGGCCGGGCTCAGGCCGCTTCGCGCTCGACGGCGGGCAGGTCGATTTCGTCGCGGACCGACCAGCCGGTCTTGAGGCCGAGGACGAACCAGGCCAGGGCCACGGTGCCGGCGGCGAAGATCGTGTCGCCGATGACCCGCATCCAGCGCAGGGTGTCGAGCCACGGCTGCTGCAGGAAATCGGCCGAACGGGCGTACCACAGTCCCTCGCGGATCGAGACCACCGTCTGCGCGAAGCCGACCGGCAGGACGCTGAGCAGCACCATCAGCGCGAGGCCGATGTTGATCGACCAGAAGGCGAAACCGAGCACCCCGTCCTTCCAACGCTTGCGGGCGGCCAGACCCTTGAGCACGAACAGCATGAGACCGATGCCGAGCATGCCGTAGACCCCGAACAGCGCGGTGTGGCCGTGAACCGGCGTGGTGTTGAGGCCCTGCATGTAGTAGAGGGCGATGGGCGGATTGATGAGAAAGCCGAAGATCCCGGCGCCCACCAGGTTCCAGAAGGCGACTGCGATGAAGCACCAGATCGGCCACTTGTAGGCGCGGATCCACGGTCTGGCTCGGCTCAGGGTGAGGTTGTGGTACGCCTCGAAGCCGATCAGCACCAGCGGCACCACCTCGAGCGCCGAGAAGGTGGCGCCGAGGGCGAGGATCGAGGTCGGCGTGCCCGTGAAGTAGAGGTGGTGGAAGGTGCCGATGATCCCGCCGACGAGGAAGATGTTGGTGGAGAACAG
>DATIVB010000693.1:0-2744 GCA_035466375.1 Chondromyces sp. | reverse complement strand
CACGGAGGTCCGCGTGCGCGACACCGAGCGTTGCGCGGAGTGCCGGGAGCACCCGTGCGCCGGCGGATCCGACCGGGCCTGGGGGTGTCCATGGATGGTCAACCCCTCCAAGCTCGACCGCAACAACTACTGCGGGCTGTGTATGGAGTGCATCAAGGCCTGTCCCAACGAGAACCTGACCATCCGCGCGCGCCCGCTGTTTTCGGACGTCGCGATCCGGAGCCTCGACGAGGCCTATATGGCCCTCATCATGATCGCGTTGGTGATTGCCTACACCGTGACCCTGCTCGGCCCCTGGGGAACCCCGCGATCATGGTCGAACGTCACCGAGGTCGGCAACTGGGGTGGTTTCGCCCTCCACGCGGCCATCGTCTGGTCGGCCGCTCTGGTCGCGCTTCCGGGCGCGTGGTACGGCCTGTCGCTGCTCGCCCGCCGGTTCTCGGGCTCTGCAAAGGCCTCCGCCCGCGATCTCTTCACCCGTTACGCCTACATGCTGGTGCCGCTCGGCCTGCTGGCTTGGATCGCGTTCAGTCTGCCGCTGATGATGCTCAACTGGACGCACGTCACCTCATCGCTGTCGGATCCGCTCGGCTGGGGCTGGGATCTTTTCGGCACCGCCCACCAGCACTGGAGCCCGTTGTTCCCCGAGTGGATTCCCCACCTGCAGGTCCCCCTGCTGCTCGTCGGGCTGTCGGTCGCTCTGGTCCGCGGGGGCGCCATCGCGCGGGACATGTTCCAGGACCGAAGCGTCGCGCTGCGGAGCGTGGTGCCTCACAGCCTGGCGTGCGCCGCCATCACGGCCGTCCTGCTGCGTCTCTTCGTGGGTTGAGGCGACCATGCTGAAGGAACGGATCGCCGCTCTGCTCGTCCTCCTGCCGATGGCCGCGGTGACCACCGCCCTCGCCTGGTTCGGATGGGCGTCGGGCCGCGTCCCGGACGGCCGGGACGCGGTGGTGTTCAACCTGACGGGCGTCGCGGCCGACGGCGTCTGGACCCTGGAGCCCGTCAACGGCCTGACCTACTGGTGGAAACGCTTCCAACCCGCCACCTTGTACGTCAGGGAAGGCGACGAGGTCATCATCCACCTGCGGAGCGGTGATGTGCTGCACCGCTTCTATCTTCCGGAGTTTTCGGTCGGCCCGGTGGACGTCGAGCCCGGACACACCGTCACCGTTCGATTCACGGCCAATCGCAACGGCGTTTTCCAGTACTACTGCACGTCGATGTGCGGGGGTTGCCACTTCTACATGCGGGGCTGGATCGTGGTCAGCCGCGACGGCGAGACGCCGGTCGAGCCTCCGCCCATCCTGTGCACGCTGTGCCGTCCCGACGAACTTCCGCAGCCCGATGGCGCCGACCTCGTGGACGCCGGGTCGTACCTCTACCTCGAAAAGGGGTGCGTCACCTGCCACGGTCCCGAGGGGCGGGGCGGCATCACCAACCACAACTCCGTCAACAGCCCCGTCCCGGCGCACAACACCACCGCGCAGAAGCTGTTCCTCGAATCCCCGGAGGATGCCGCAGCGTTCATCGAGCTGGTGACCCTGACCGGCGACCTCGACTCTCTGGAGGAGCCTCCCGACATTCACCTGTTCCCGGTCGTCCGAACCCGCTTCGAGAACGCGAAGGAGATCATCCGACGGGGCCGCTACTCATCGAAGGTCGATCCCGCCGGGCCCGAGCCGCCTCTGCAGATGCCGGCCTGGAGATACATCATCGACGAGCGGGAGATCGACGCACTGCTCGTCTACTTCGTGTCGCTCGCCCCGTGGGACGAGGGTTGATCATGGGCTTTCGATCCTTCGGGGTTCCGACCCGGGCGGCGATCCTGCTGGTGGCAGTCGAAGCAGCGGTGGTGGTTGTCCTGAGCATCGGCGGCGCCGCCCGAGGCGGACGGAAGCAGGAGCAGCACCGCGACATCAACCGGACCCTGGTCCGGGAGCTGCGGCTGACCGACCTCGCGCTCGCGCCCGGTACCAGTTACACGCGCCATCCGTCGCAGTCCGACTCTTTCGCGCCCCACAGTGAGCACCCCGCGGCCATCGAGCACTTCCCCGCCGGCTCCGTCATGCAGCCTCCGGCGAGCTCGATGTCGGCTTTCCAGGGCCCAGCGGAAAGAGCCGCGCCGTGAACAGGCATCTCCGCATCTTCGATTTCGCGATCGCCGGGCTGCGGCGGAACGCGGCCAAGACGATGGTGGTGATCGTCGTCTACTCCCTGCTCATCGCGGTGCTCGCGTCTCTGCTGCTCTACCTCGGAGCACTCCGCAGTGAGTCGCGCGATCTCCTGGCCGAATCGCCCGAGATCGTCGTCCAACGGATGCGCGGTGGGCGTCACGAGCTCATACCGATCGAACGCGCCGACGAGATCCGCCGCATCCGCGGCGTCGGCGCCGTCCAGCCGAGGGTGTGGGGCTACTCGTTCGACCCGCCGACGGGTTCCACCTTGACGTTCTGGGGCGCCGACTCCGTGCCTCGAAGCTCCGTCGAGTTCGCGGGGAGCGGGTTGAGCCTCGACGGTCTCGACGACGGATACTGCGTCGTCGGGAGCGGCCTGGCCGAGCTCCGCTTTCTCGGGACCGGCGACCGCTTTCCCATCCGGCGCTCGGACGGCACGCTGTTCGCTCCTCGCGTCGCCGGCGTCTTCACCGCTTCGTCGGCGCTTCTCACCAATGACCTGGTGGTCCTCACGACCGACGACCTGCGCCGGATCTTCGGGATCGACGACGGCCTGTGCACCGACCT
>DATIVB010000692.1:0-3111 GCA_035466375.1 Chondromyces sp. | reverse complement strand
GGCCTCACCCAGACGCGCGATGAAATTCTCAATTCTCAATTCTCAATTTTGAATTCTCAATTCTCAATTCTCGGCCGGGAATTCCGGCGTGCCCTCCTGCCGAGCGGCGGGTGGTCGGAATTCCCGGCCGAGAATTGAAGTGGCCATGGGGAACGTAAGCGCGATGCTCGCCGGGAGCGGGCTCCTCGCGGAGGCTCAAGCCTCCGCCTACATTCCGGTCCAGTGTCATCTGACTGAGAAGCGGGGGGCAGGGGCGGGAATTCAAAATTAAGAATTGAGAATTCAGAATTCTAGCTGGTTTTTTCGCTGATACGCGCGGTGATCAGGAGCAACGGTGCGGTCTCGAAGATCGGAAACTCGCGGCCGGCGGCGTCGCGATGCGGGAGCGCCGCGGCCGCCATGTCGTCGAGCACGTCGTCGGAGACGTCCTTCCCGGTGTCAGCGACCAGCAGCCGGGGGAGGCCGCGGTCCGCGGACAGCTCGAGCAGCGCGGTGGTTCCGGTGCAGTTGAGCACCCGCCTTTCGGACACCGCGTCCGCCCCGACCGCCACCACCACGCCGCCCCCGCCGAGCCACCGCGGCGCCGTCGCGTCGGGCTGCGACAGGGCGGGGCCGGACGCGGCCAGGGCCGCCGCCTGCTCGGGCCCGCCTCCTGCCGGGGTCCCGTCGAGGACCACCACCAGGCCCCGCCACCCGCGCGCCCTGGCGCCCTCGACCACCGCCGCGACCGCCGACGAGCGCGACAGGGTCACCAGCACCTCCGCACCCTTGATCTGCGGCCACGCGGCGGCCGCGAGCCGCCCGGGCAGCGAGTCGAGGACCTCGGCCCGCCGCCTGAGGTGAGCGTCCAGCCCCGCGCCGTCGCCCTCTCCGGCGCACGCCGCGAGCGCGCGCAGGTTGGCCATCATCGGCTGCCCCGCAGCGAGCAGGCCGCCCCCCGCACCGAGCGTTTCCGCGCTCCACCGCGGCCGCAGCTCGAGCAGCTCGCGGATCAACCGCGCCTCGATCTCGCCGGCGCCGTGGGCGCGGTCCGCCGCCGCCCGCCGGAAGGCCGCGATCACCGGGTCGTCGGGGGTCATGGGGAGATTGTGGCACGCCGGAGCGGCACCTCATCGTTGGAACGTTGAAACGTTGGAACGTTGAACGTTCCGCCCACCCGCCCGAGTGCGAAATAAGAGATCCGCCGCTCCTCTCCTCCGCCCCTCGGCCCCTCTGCCCCTCCCGTGCGCCCGGGAGCAGAGAAACAGGGGACGGGCGGTTCGGGTGGTCGGGTGGAACGTGCAACGTGCTAACGTTCAAACGTTCAAACGTTCCGCCGGAGGCGGCGGCCGGGAGGCGACATGAGCGACGACAAGCCGAAGTCCGCTGGAGGCGGCCCGAGACTGACTCTGAGCGCCGAGGTCGGGCTCGGCCACTACGCCAACTTCGTCAGCATCGCCCACAACTACGCCGAGGTGCTGCTCGATTTCGGCCGCACCCTGCCGGGGCGCGAGGACATCCCGGTCGTCGCGCGCATCATCATGAACCCGTTCCAGGCCAAGCAGCTGCTGCGCGCCCTGACCCATAACGTGCAGATGTACGAACGGACCTATGGGGCCATCGCCGACCCGCCGAAGCAGGCCGGGGAGGTTCCACCCGGCGGCACCAATTGAATCAACTTCCGGCCGCCAGGCTCGGAGCCTGACGGCCGGAATTTGAAACAGGGAAAAAGGGGCGCGCCGCACGCGGCGCGCCCCGAAGTGTTCAGCGAATCTTCGGCTTACTCTTCCAGCTTCATGACGATGAAGCGGTAGGAGTCGGCTCTCGGGATGTAGACGTAGAGGCGCAGGTAGCCGCCTTCCCCGACGTCCTTGACCACCGTCCGCAGCTCGGCGGGGCTGGTGACCGGCTCGCCGTTGGCCTCGGTGATCACGAGGCCGGGCATCATGCCCTGCTCGCTCGCGGGCGACAGGGGCCGCACCCGGGTCACGACCACGCCCTCGATCTCCTCCTCGACGCGGAAGTTCTGCCGCATCATCGGGCTCAGCTCGCTGACCGTGACGCCCACCCGCTCGAAGACGTCGCCCTCGTCCGCGGGCCCGTCGCCGGGAGCCAGCGCGGCGAGCTCGGAGTCGCGCTCCTCGAGGGTGACGGTGATGGTCTGCCTCTTGCCGTTGCGGACCACGCCGAGCTCCACCTTCTGGCCCGGCGGCATCGCCGAGATGGTGTCGATGAGCTCGCGGGTGTCCTTGATGTTCTCGCCGTCGACGCTGACGATGACGTCACCGTGGCGGACGCCGCCCTCGGCGGCGGCGTGCCCTTCGACGACCTGCTGCACGAGGGCGCCGTCGGTGTTCGGGAGGCCGAAGGCCGCGGCGTCGTCGCGGCCGATGTTGGCGATCGACACGCCGAGGTAGCCGCGCACCACGCGGCCCTTCTCCCGCAGCTGCGGCAGGATCCTCTTCGCGACATCGATCGGCACCGCGAAGCCGATGTTCTGCCCCGCCGCGTTGATGGCGGTGTTGATGCCGACCACGTTGCCGCGGAGGTTGACGAGCGGGCCGCCGGAGTTGCCGAAGTTGATCGCGGCGTCGGTCTGGATGAAGTTCTCGAAGGACTGCGACTCGGCCGACAGCCCGAGCGCGCGGCCCTTGGCCGAGACCACGCCGACGGTCACGGTGTCCGCCATGTCGAGGGGATTGCCCGCGGCCAGCACCCATTCACCCACCCGCAGTGCCTTCGAGTCGCCGAGGGCGAGGGGGATGAACTCGCGATCGGGGTCGATGACCTTGAGCAGCGCGATGTCGGTCGCCGGATCGACGCCGATGACCTCGACCCGGTACTCGCTGTCGTCGGCGAGCCGGATGCGGATCTTGTCCGCGTCCTCGACCACGTGGTTGTTGGTCAGCACCTCGCCCTCGGCGCTGATGAAGAAGCCGGAGCCCGAGGAGCGGCGCACCCGCGGCTCAGCGTCCCCGCCCTCGCCACGCGGGCCGAAGAAGAAGTGGAAGGGGTCGTTCGGCATCCCGCGCCGCTGCTCGGACGGGTCCTGGACCTCTTCCGAGTACACCGAGACCACCGATGGGATCACGTGGTCGGCGAGGTCGACGAAGTCGGGCAGGACCATGCCGT
>DATIVB010000691.1:0-4852 GCA_035466375.1 Chondromyces sp. | reverse complement strand
CACCTCGACCCGGTCGACGCCGCCGGGCTCGCGCGGCGCGAGGGCGAAGCCGCGGCCGCCGTGCTCGAGGACGGTGAACCGATCGACCGCCGCCGCGGGGTCGAGCACCGCGGCTAGCGGCACCCGCGCCCACTCCTCGTCGTCGAGGCGGTGCTCGTCGCAGCTGTCGACCTCGAGATCGACGAGGCGCACGACCCGGCCCTCGAGCCCCATCATCTGCCACGGCGGGCTGCCGGCGACGAACAGCGCCCGGTCGGGCCACGCGACCGCCACCGTGCCCTCCACCCGCTCCCCCGAGCTCATGCCGGCGGGAACGTACTCCTGGGTGTAGTCGGCCTGCCACGCCGCAGAGCCGCGCAGCGCCGTGCCGAGGGCCTCGAGCGCCGGCATCCCGGGCTCGGCGGCAGCAGGCGCCCAGGCGGCGGCTGCCGCGACGATGACGCCTGCGAACCGGAGACCGATCATCCGCAGTGCACTCAGCCTTCGAGGCTGAGGGTGTTGATGGCCCGCGCCACGACGAACACCAGCTCGTTGTTGCTCTCCGGCGAGGTCGGGTAGAGGAAGAAGCCGCTGTCCTCCCTCCGGTACTCCTGCACCACGCCGTGCACGATCTCGCCGTCGAAGAACTCCACCCTCGCCGGCGCGCCCCCCGGCACGTCGTCGCTCGTGGTTCCGAGCTGCATCTCCGCCTCGCGCCGGCGCGGGTCCTTCAAAAAGAACACCGCCTTGAGCTCCGAGATGTTCACCCGCAGGCTCTCGCCGTCGACGGTGCGGGCCTCGACCGCGAAGTCGAGCGGCGTGAACTCGCGGGTCAGGACGCAGCGGGAGAGATTGCCGTCCCGGAAGCGGAGCACCACCTCGTTCCCCTTCGACCGCGCCATCGAGCCTCCCGGCTGGTTCGAAACGTTCCCCATTTCGCTCATCCTAATCCGGAACGGGAATCAGGTCTACTGCCGACCGGAAAGGAGGCGTGAGTTCCGGAGCGGGAACGGCGGGTGGAATTTCGGATTTCGGATTTCGGATTTCGGATTTTCCCCCACCCACCAGGTCCGGGTGAAGAGGTGAAGCATGACGGGTCGGATGCGCGAGTCTTGACCCGTGACCCCTCACCCCTTAACCCTTCACTCTTGGCCCTTAAACCTCGCCCCTTGCCCCTTGCCACTGCCCCGGCCGGGCGGGCGGGCGGAACGTGGAACGTTCGAACGTTTGAACGTTCCAACGAGGGCGGGCGGTCGGTCGGTTCCGTCAGTGCCGGAAGTGCCGCCGCCCGGTGAACACCATGGCGACGCCGAGGCGGTTGCAGGCTTCCACCACCTCGCCGTCGCGGATCGAGCCGCCCGGCTGGATGACGGCCCGCACGCCGGCCGCGTGCAGCGCCTCGACCCCGTCTGGGAACGGGAAGAAGGCGTCCGACGCGGCGACCGCCCCGCTGAGGTCGTGGCCGATCTCGGCCGCCTTCGAGACCGCGATCCTGGCCGCGTCGACCCGGCTCATCTGGCCGGCGCCGATGCCGAGGAGACGGTCCCCGACGCCCACCACGATGGCGTTGGAGGCGACGTGCTTCACCACCCGCCAGGCAAGCTCCAGCGCCTGCATCTCGGCCTCGTCCGGCGAGCGCTCGGTGGGCGTGTCCCGGGACTCGCCCTCCCAGCTAACGTCCCGCGCTTGGAGCAGGAACCCGCCGTCGACGTCCCGCAGCACCAGCGCCGGCGGCGCGGCGCCCTCCGCCTCGAGGACCCGCAGGTTCTTCTTGCGCGCGAGGACCTCGCGGGCCGCGGCGTCGTAGCCCGGCGCGATCACGACCTCGGCGAACTGCTCGGCCACGGCCTCGGCGAAGCCCGCATCGACCGGGCGGTTGGCGGCGATCACACCGCCGAAGGCCGACACCGGGTCGGTGGCTCGCGCCTTGAGGAAGGCCTCGGCCATGGACTCGGCGACGCCGACCCCGCAGGGATTGGCGTGCTTGATGACAGCCACGCCCGGTCCCGGCAGGTCCCACACCAGCCGCCAGGCCCCACTGGCGTCGCCGATGTTGTTGTACGAGAGCTCCTTGCCCTGCAGTTGCCGGGCGCCGGCCAATCCTCCCGGCGGCGTGGCGCGGGCCAGCACGCCCCACTGGTGCGGGTTCTCGCCGTAGCGCAGCTCGATCTCGGTCGAGCACAGCAGCGCCTCGGCGGCGGCCGCCGCGTGGGCGCAGCCGCCCTCGCCCATCAGCTCCGGCAGCGCGGCGACGATGGCGGCGTCGTAGGCCGCGGTGTGGCGGAAGGCCGCGAGCGCCAGTCGGCGGCGGGTCGCCTCGGACACCTCGCCCGAGCGCAGCTCGTCGAGCACCGGGGCATAATCGGCAGGGTCGACCACCACCGTGACCCGGGCGTGGTTCTTGGCCGCCGCGCGCAGCAGGCTGGGGCCGCCGATGTCGATCTGCTCCACCGCCTCGTCGAGGCTCACCCCTGGGCGGGCCGCAGTCTCGCGGAAGGGGTACAGGTTGACCACCACCAGGTCGACCGGTGGGATCCCGAGCTCCGCGAGCTGCTTCTCGTGGGCCGGGCTCGGGGCCGCGAGGATGCCGGCAAAGACCTTCGGGTGCAGGGTCTTGACTCGCCCGTCGAGGATCTCCGGAAACCCCGTGTGGTCGCAGACCTCCACCACGTCGCAGCCGGCCCGGGTGAGGGCCCAGGCGGTGCCGCCGGTGGAGATCAGGGTCCACCCGAGATCGCGGAGCGCCGGCCCGAGCACGTCGAGGCCGGTCTTGTCCGAAACCGAGATCAGCGCCCTCTTCGTCATGTCCACTCCCCCCGGGCGCGAAATTGTACACCGCCACGCCGCAGGGACGTTGCACGTTCGAACGTTGGAACGTTCGCCTGATCCCGAAATCCGTGGGATGGGCAACGGCTCGAATTCAGAATTAGGAATTAGGAATTAGGAAATGCCGCCCGCCCGCCCATTTCGGATTTCGGATTTCCGCCCACCCACCAGATCCGGGTGAAGAGGTGAAGAGGTGAAGAGGTGAAGCATGACGGGTTGGATGCGCGAGTCTTGACCCGTCACCCCTTACCCCTTAACCCTTCACTCTTTACCCTTAACCTTTGACCCTTGACCCGTGTCTGTGCCCTCCGTGCCTCTGTGGTTCAAGCGCCTCTTCGAATCGCGTCTTGGCGTCTTGGCGCCTTTGCGTTACCTCCGGGAGGGTGGGTGGGAACGTTCCAACGTTGAACGTTCCAACGTTCCAACGGATGAGATTGCTACGATGGGCGCCATGAAGCTTCCATCTCGGTTCATCCTCGTCGGCGCGCTGCTCTTCGCCGCGTGCTCACCTTCGGGGCCCGCGGGCCCCGGGCCGGCCTCCGACACGCTCGTGATCGGCCTGCTCTCGGACATCGGGAGCTGGAACCCCTACCTCGCCGAGGACGCCAAGGATGAGGAGATCCTCGGCCTGGTCTACCCCTCGCTGGCGGTGGAGCAGCCCGACTACGAGCTGCACCCGCCGTCCTTCGAGCCGGCGCTGGCGCGCGCGTGGGAGTTCTCCGACGACGGGCTCTCACTCACCGTCCGGCTGCGCGAGGACGCGCGCTGGAGCGACGGCGTGCCGGTGAGCTCGGCGGACCTGCTCTTCAGCTGGAAGGTCCAGACCTCGGAAGAGCTCGGCTGGGCGTGGGGCGACATCACCGACGCCATCGCCGGCGTCGAAGCGCTCGACGCGCACACGGTGCGCTACCGGTTCACCCACCGCTACCCCTACCAGCTGATGGACGTCAACGACGGGCCGATCGTGCCGGCCCACGCCTGGGCCGACATCCCGCTGGAGAGCTGGCAGGACGTCGACTGGTTCGAGCACGTGGTGTCGGCGGGGCCCTACCTCCCGACCGCCCACACGCCGCAGCAGGAGATCGTCCTCGAGCGCAACCCGCAGCTTCCCGCGAGCGGGCAGCCGCGCATCCCGCGTCTGGTGTTCCGCGTCGTGCCCTCGTCGGGGAGCCTCTTCACCCAGCTGCTGTCGGGCGCGGTCGACATGGTGGCCGGCATCCGCCCCGCCGAGGCGGCGCGCCTGCAGGCCGAGCCGGACGTCGAACTCAGCGTCTTCGCCGACCGCTCCTACACCCACGTCTGCTGGAACCTCGAACGGCCGGTGCTCGAGGACCCGCGGGTGCGGCGGGCCATGGCCATGGCCGTCGACAGGGACGCCATCATCGAGGTCGTCTACAGCGGCTTCGCCCTGCCCTCGCTGGGCCCTGTGCTGTCCTCCATGTGGGCCTTCAACCGCGAGCTCGAGCCGGTGCCCTTCGACCCCGAGGGCGCGAAGCAGCTGCTCGCCGCGGCCGGTTGGGAGGACCGCGACGGTGACGGCACCCTCGACCGCGACGGCCTCGACCTGAGCTTCGAGCTGCTGGCGCCGTCCGAGAGCGAGACCCGGCAGGACCTCGCCCTGATGATCGAGCGCGACCTCGCCCGGATCGGCGTCGAGGTGCTGCCGCGCTTCGTCGAATGGGGCGCCCTCCAGGAGGCGATGGCCGGCGGCGATTTCGACGCCTTCCTCAACACCTGGGTCGAACCGACCCAGATCGACCTCGGCGGCATCTGGCACAGCGCGCCGCCGGGCGAGCCGAGCTTCAACTTCGGGCGCTACGCCAACCCCGAGGTGGACCGGCTGCTCGAGGAGGTCGAGAGGGCGGCCGACTTCGCCGACCAGAAGCCGCTCCTCGACCGCATCCAGGAGCTCATCGTCGCCGATCAGCCCTACCTCTTCCTGGTGGAGAACACCCGCCTCGTCGGCCACAGCGCCCGCCTGCAGGGCGCCGACATCAACGCGGCGTCGATCTTCTTCAATGTCACGGAGTGGCAGCTCGGGGAGTGA
>DATIVB010000690.1:0-4647 GCA_035466375.1 Chondromyces sp. | reverse complement strand
TGACGTACCGGGATGCGGCCGGTCAGCGCCGCGAAGGCACCCGCCGAGTCGACGACGGTGGTGCCGCGGAAGTTGAGGGCCGCGAGACGGTCGGCGGTCGGCTCGTCGGCGAGTTGGGCCACGATGACGAGATCGGCGTCGGCGAGATCGTCGGCGCTGATCTCGTCGAGCTGTGCTCCGTTGCTCGCGGCCAGGTGGCGGACGATGACGAAGGGTGGTGCGGACCGTTCCGCGAGCGCTTGCTGGAGCTCGGCGACGATCGGGCCCTCGCCGATCAGCACCGCGCGCCGGGAAGGGACCCTCGCCGCTGCGATGTACCACGCAAAGCGGAGCACCGTCTGCGCCGTCACCGAAATGACGAGCGTGATGGCGAGCAGGCCGCGGCCGAAGCGCCAGCCCAGCACGAAGTAGGTGCCGAGGGCGAGCGCCACCGCGAGGCTGATGCCGAGGGCCGCCATCCGGGTCAGGAGGTAGTCGCGGGTCCGCCAGCTCTGCGGCCGGTAGAGGTCGAAGGTGACCGCCAGCACGAGCTGCGCGAGCAGGGCGTAGGCGATGAAGCCCGGGTGGTCGAGGATCCGGCCGAGCTCGCGCTCGAGGATGCCGCCGCCGAAGCGGACCCACGCGGCGATGAAGCCGGACGCCACCAGAATGGCTGCATCCACGGCCGCCAGCGCCAGCTGGCCCGAACGGCGGATGTCGGAAAGGCCCTGCATCGGCTGATTCTTGGGTGTGCACCCGGTGATGTCAACCGCATCGGTGGGCGGAGGAAGGCCGGTCCGCCTCGGAACCGGTGATGGGGGGCGGCTGGCTCGCGAGAACGGCACGGGTTATGATGGCCCGAGAAACTCTCGGAGTCCCCGTGGCGGCGCGCCGCAGATGGTGCGGCGACCATGGGGCCGCACCGGAAAGTGTCTGAGGGCCCGGCATCGACGAAGGAGTCTGCAGTGCTGGAGATCCAGTGGTGACATGCCCGTCCTGCGGCAAGGAGAGCGCGCCACACCGGGACCGCTGCGCGCACTGCGGCGCGCCCCTGCGCGTGGACGTCCGTCGGGACCCGATCGCGGATGTCGAGGACGAGCGCACCGAGTTTCTCGGCGCCGGCGACGAGGACGAGCACACCGCGGCCGTGGGCGGGGATGGCGGCGAGCACACCGCCGTCCTGCCCGGTACCGAGGACGGTGAGGAGGCCACGCTCCACCTCGACCCCAACGCGCCCGCATCTTCGCCGGGGCAGGGTCCGCCCGCGGTCGCTGCCGGACCGCTCGAGATCGGCGGGTCCTTCGGCACGCGCTACCGCATCGACGCCCTGCTCGGCTTCGGCGGCATGGGTGCGGTGTACAAGGCGTGGGACAAGGAGCTCGAGATCCCGGTCGCGCTCAAGGTGATCCGGCCCGAGGTGGCGAAGGACCCGGCGCTGGCCGAGCAGCTGGACCGCCGCTTCAAGCGCGAGCTGCTGCTGGCGCGGCAGGTGACCCACAAGAACGTGGTGCGCATCCACGACCTGGGCGAGCTCGAGGGCATCAAGTACATCACCATGACCTACATCGAGGGCGAGGACCTGCTCGGCATCCTCAAGCGGGAAAGCACCGTGCCGGTAGCGGACGCCCTGAAGATCGTGCGCCCGGTGGTGGCGGGGCTGGTGGCGGCCCACGAGGCGGGAGTCGTGCACCGCGACCTCAAGCCGGCCAACATCATGTACGAGCCCTCCACCGGCGAGAGCTACATCATGGACTTCGGCATCGCCCGCTCGGCGACGCCGACCGGCATCGACGTCGCGGAAAAGCTCGCCGACGCCAAGGCGCAGAAGCGGGCCGGCAAGACCGAGGAAACCCAGGCCGGGGCGGTGGTCGGCACGCTGCAGTACATGGCGCCCGAACAGTTCATGGGCAAAGCCATCGACCAGCGCGCGGACATCTACTCATTCGGCCTGATCTTCTACGACATGCTGGTGGGCCGGCGGCGCATCGAGCGCGCGGAAAGCGCCTTCAAGGAGTTCCGCGGCAGGGTCGAGCACGCGCCGCCGCCGACGCGCACCCTCGACCCCTCGATCCCCGAGCACGTGGACCGCATTATCGCGCGCTGCCTCGAGCCCGACCCCGATGCCCGCTTCCAGACCAGCGCCGAGCTGCAGGCGGCCCTCGCCCGGCTCGACGACGAGGGCGACCTGCTGCCGGTCACGCAGCGGCTGACGCGGAAGATGATGGTCGGCGCGGCGGCCCTGGTGGTCGTGCTGGTGGCCGGAACCTGGTGGATCGCGAGCCGGGGCGGACCGACGGTCGCGCCGGAGCCGTTCTCGGTGCTGATCGCGGACTTCGCCAATGAGACCGGGGACGCCGATTTCGAGGGCGCTTTGGAGCAGGCCCTGACGATCGCGATGGAGGGCGCGGCCTTCATCAACGTCTTTCCTCCCGCCAATGCGCACAGAATCGCCGAGCAGCTGCAGCCCGGAAGCCGTCTCGACGAGGGCATGGCGCGGCTCATTTCCCGCCGCGAGGGACTGGGCGTGATCCTGGTGGGCGCGATTTCCGGCGACGAGGACCGCTACGAGCTCGAGGTGCGCGCCATCGATCCCGGGCTGGAACCGGGTGAGGGCAAACCCCTGGCTATCGCTCGGGCCAGGGCTGCGAACAAGGACCGCGTACTCGAGGCGGTCGCCGAGATCGCCGCCGAGCTGCGCGGCGAGCTCGGCGACACCGTTCCCGAGAGCGAACGCCTGGCCGCTGCCGAGACCTTCACCGCGGCGTCGCTGGAGGCCATGCAGGCTTACGCCAGAGGCCAGGACCTTGTGGCCGCGGGCCGCTTCGACGGGGCCCTGGAAGCTTACGAGGAGGCGGTGGCCAGCGACCCAGGTTTCGGCCGGGCCTACGCCGGCATGGGCGTGGTCTACGGCAATCTGCGCCGCCAGTCCGACGCCGAGGCGGCCTATCAGCAGGCCTTCCAACACCTCGACCGGATGTCCGAGCGCGAGCGCTACCGCACCCTCGGCGGCTACTATCTGCTGGTATCCCGAAACTACGAGAAGGCGATCGAGAACTACGAGGCGCTGGTGGATGCCTACCCGGCCGACGGCAGCGGCCTGACGAACCTGGCGCTCGCCTACCTCTACGTCCGCGACTTCGAGCGCGCCGTCGAGGCGGGACGGCAGTCCGTGGAGCTCGAGCCCAACAACGTCATCAAGCGCATGAACTACGCCATGTACGCCATGTACGCGGGCGATTTCGAGACCTCGATGGCGGAGTCCGAAAAGGTCCTCGAGCAGAACCCGGCGTTCGGTTACGCCCTCTTCACTCTCGGCCGCTCGGCCATGGCATCCGGGGACGAGGCGGCCGCCCAGGCGGCGTTTGCGCGCCTGCAGGAGTCGGGCGGCATGGGTTCCTCGCTCGCACCTATGGGCGAGGCCGACCTGGCGCTCTATCACGCCCGGGCGGAGGAGGCAGCCGCGATCCTCGAACCGGCGATCGCGGCTTCCGAAAATCCGTTCGAGCGCGCCGCCATGCTGGTGGCCCTCGGCGAAGCGCGCCTGGAGCTGGGCGACGCGGCCGCAGCCGCGGCGGCCGCCGCCGCGGCGATGGAGGAGAGCAGCCACGAGAGCGTTCTCTACCTGGCGGGGAGGCTGCTGCTTGCGGCGGGCCGCGCCAATGCCGTCGAGGAGATCGCAGTGCAGCTCGACAACCGCCTGCAGACCCAGACCAGTGCCCTGGCCGACCTGCTCCGCGCCGAGCGGTCGCTGGCGGCGGGGCGCCTGGCCGACGGCCTCGACGTGCTGCGCGAGGTCTGGCAGGACTTCGACGTGTGGTTCGCCCACTACCTGTCGGGGATGGCGTACCTCGAGGCCGGCCACTACCCCGAGGCCATCGACGAGCTCGAGCTCTGCGTCAGCCGCAAGGGCGAGATCACCGACGTGTTCCTGCTCGACAGCGCCACCCTGCGGTACTTCCCACCGGCGCTGTACTGGCTCGGCCGCGCCGAGGAATCCCTCGGCAGCATCGACTCCGCCCGCGAGCGATACCGGATGTACCTCGAACTGCGCGGCGACGCCGAGCCGCCGGACGAGCTGGCCGTCGATGCGGCGGCGCGGCTCGGCGAATGAAGCAAGTGGGGTTGACGTCGGTGCGAAGCAGCCGTTAGCACGTTGGCACGTTGAACGTTCGAACGTTCCGCCCACCCGCCTGAGCGGGCGAGACGCCCGCACCACAATGACAACGGCACCGCGATGACGTCCACACCACAAACCCCGGTCAGTGCTGCTCTTGTGGTGCAGGTGGCCCGCCTGCACACGGTTTCAGGAACCACCCGCCCGTGCGGGAGTCGTTTGAACGTTGGAACGTTGAACCTTTGAACGTTACTGACGCCCTTCGGGCGTCGTGACTCCCCGCCATCAGCGAGTGGCCGTAAGGCCTCCCACCCAACCTCTCCGGCCAGGCAGAAACCTGGCCTGCGACCCCCACGGACACGGCCACGAATCGCTGCTGTCGGTGAGTTGCCGCCCGCCCACCCGGCAGCCGGGACGGCTGCCCCACAAAGGTGACCGGGATCGGTCGAATCCGTTTCCTCGGGTGCCTGGAGCTCTTCAAGCTGAGGCGTCCGTCTTGTGGGGCACGCGTCCCGCGTGCCGGGCGGGAGGGCAGCTGCCGGCCACGCCGTGTG
>DATIVB010000689.1:0-1844 GCA_035466375.1 Chondromyces sp. | reverse complement strand
CTGCACATGAACACGACCCTCGCGGTCGACCAGAACCTCGACATCCGGCTCAACCGCGGCACCTCCGAGGCCTACGACGGGGTGCTCAAGTTCTCCTGGCCCAACGCGGCGGGCCTGACCGAAATGCTCGAGCACCCGGCGGCGGCGCCGCTGCTCGAGGATTTCCGGGCCTACCAGGAGCGCTTCATCGACCTCGACCGCTCGAGCTTCTTCTTCGCCTCCGAGGAGGAGCTGCTCGGCGGCGGACCCTGAGCGGCCCGGCGCGCGGTTCCGGGAACCCCGGCGCGCGCACTCGGAGTGACCGATGACGCAGTCCCGTCTCGTCCTCATCGCCCCGATTCTGCTGGCCGCCGTCGGCGCCGCCTCCCCTGCCGCAGCCCAGAATCGAACCCTCGCCGAGCTCTTCCGCGCGGTCGACCCGGCGGTGGTCGAGATCGCGGCGGTTCGAAACGCGGCACCACAGGCCGGAATTGTCAGCAAGACCCCGGCCGGCAACCTCGGGTCCGGCTTTCTCATCTCCGGCGACGGCCGGATCATGACCGCGGCCCACGTCGTGCAGGTGGCCGACGAAGTGACCGTTCGCTTCGTCACCGGGGAGGTCGTCGCCGCCCGGGTGCTGGCATCGGACCCCGGCGCCGACGTGGCGCTGATTCAGGCCGAGTCGGTGCCGGCGGGAATCGAGCCGGCGCGCCTCGGCAACTCGAACGGGGCCGCGGTCGGCGACCAGGTCTTCGTCATCGGGGCGCCCTTCGGCGTCGCCCACTCACTGACCGTCGGCCACATCAGCGCCCGCCGCGTCTCCAACCGGCTCTTCGGAGGCTTCGAGCCGGTGGAGATCCTGCAGACCGACGCCGCCATCAACCAGGGCAACTCGGGCGGGCCGATGTTCAGCATGAACGGCGAGGTCATCGGCATCGTCAGCCACATACTCTCGTCCTCCGGCGGCTTCGAGGGACTGGGCTTCGTGATCACCTCCAACCTCGCCATGCAGGTGCTGCTCGACGAGCCCAACCCCTGGACGGGGCTCGACGGAGTGCTCGTCGACGGCTCGCTGGCGCGGGCTCTGAATATCCCCCAGGCGGCCGGGATCGTGGTCCAGTCGGTCGCCGCCGGCTCGCCGGCCTCCGCCCTCGGCCTGCGCCCGGGATCACTGCCCGCCTCGATCGGGGACCGGACCCTGATCCTCGGCGGCGACGTCATCCTGGCCGTCCAGGGCATCCGCATCGGCGAGCCGGACTTCGATCGCCGCATCCGGGACCGGAAGAGGTCGCTCACCGGCGACGACAGGCTCGAGATCCAGGTACTGCGAGGTGGGCAGGTCATCCGACTCGAAGCGACCGTCGGTCTGCTGACGTCCGACTGACGCCGGAGAGCGGCGCCGCCCCGAAATAGCTGCCTCCACGGTGCGGTTGTCTGAAACAGCCACACCTGAAGGAGGCACTCATGAAACGCACCGTCATCGCATCCCTCGCCCTCGCCGCGATCCTCGGCTTTACCTCACGGGCTTCGGCCCACTGCCAGATCCCGTGCGGCATCTTCCACGACGAGCTGCGCATGCAGCTCATCGAGGAGCACATCACCACCATCGAGAAGTCGATGAACGAGATCATCGCCCTCGGCAAGGCCGAGCCGGTGAACTACAACCAGCTCGTGCGCTGGGTGATGAACAAGGAGGACCACGTCCGGCAGCTCGACGAGATCGTCGGCGCCTACTTCCTGGCCCAGCGCATCAAGCTGCCGGCCGCGGATGCGGACGAGCAGACGACGAAGGAGTACCTGCACAAGCTGGCCCTTCTGCACCAGATCCAGGTCCACGCCATGAAGGCCAAGCAGGGCACCGACCT
>DATIVB010000688.1:0-5890 GCA_035466375.1 Chondromyces sp. | reverse complement strand
TAGAGCCTGGCGCTCGACTTGCCGATGGACAGGATCTGCCCACCCTGCGACCCCATGCGGCGGAACAGCACCCAGCCGAAGCCGAGAAGGAGGACCAGCGGCAGCAGACCGAAGAGCAGCATCGGCAGGAGCGAGCCGTCGTTTGGCTCGGTGCGCACCTCGACGTCGTTGGCCTCGAGCATCTCCAGCAGCCCGTCGTCGCCGAAGGTCGGGAGAAAGGTGACGAAGACGGAAGGCGGCGGGTCGTCTGACGCACCATCGTCGGCCGCGCCCGGCGGCTCTGCCGCCAGCTCGCCGCGGATCCGCTCGCCCTTGATGGTCACCACCTCCACTTCGCCGGCGGCCACCTTCTGACGGAACTCGCTGTAGCTGATCCGGGGCTCGACCCCGATGCCCAGCATGCGGAAGAACCACGGCATGACCAGGAGCAGGAGGATGAACCACAGCATGAAGCGGGTGATGCGTCCGGGCTGCGGCACCTGACCGCCGCCGCGAGGCGCCTGCTGTGGCGGTCTGTCGTGACCGGCGTCGTCAGTCATCGCCGCGTGTCCTCCTCCATCGACCCGTCCGGCTCGAGGCCTCGGGCGCGACCGAAGCCGCCGGCCGCGGCGACCGGGAGGCCCCGGTTCGACCGATCGGCGAGGCCCCGTCGAGCCCGCCTCCGGGATTCCCGCAGCACCGGCCGGGGCCGGCCCCGGTAGGACGTCGCCTGCATCCAGGCCAGAATCGATCATGATGATCGACACACGCATGACCTTCGGCGCGATCATGGACACCGCCCGCAGCAGCGGCTTCGACGTCTACGACGCCCGCGAACTGCCGCTCGACCCGGAGCTGAACCCCGCTCTGGAGGATGAAAACCTGCTCGCGGAAACGGTCCAGATGTCCTTCCGGACGGCCCCCGAGGGCCGCGAACGCGGGATCGTGGCGGACCTCCGCGTCAGGGACCAGGTGTTCCACCTGTGGGGGGAGTGGTCCCGAGTGAGGGAGCTGCAGCAGATCATCGGCGGTGCGGCCGCGAAACCGCGCTCCTCGCCGCTCGGCGACGAGCCGGGCGGGCCGTGAGACCGACCATCCGGGCGCCCCGTCGCTGTTGAGCGAGGCGCCGAGCGCAGCATCAGCCCCGCTCAAGATCCCAGCTGCTGCGACGCGCGTTCGACGGCGTTGCGGAGGTTGTCCGTCGCCTTCTCGACCCCGCTCTTCAGCTCCTGCCACGACGCCTCGCCGGCGCGGCGGAAGGCGTCCAGCTTCTCGCGCGCTTCCTGGTGCTTCGGCTCCAGCTCGTCGAGCCAGCGGTAGCCCTCGATCTTCGCCTCGGCCTTGACCTGCCGCGCCTTGGCCTGGAGCTTCTTGAGCCGGGCCTCGATCTCCTCGAGCTCGGCCTTTTGCTTCTCTTCGAATGCCTTTCGCTCACCCATGGTGTTCTCCTTTCGTTCGTGGCGCGGGACGAAGCCCCGCGCACCCCATCCTCCCGGCCCATCACCGCCCCCGGAACCGGGGAGCAGACCACGGCGCGCTGGGGGCCGACCCGAGGGGCATCGCCTGAGCAGCTTTTCGGTCAGCGCCCCGTAGCCGGCGGCGCCGCACGCACCGAGTCTGGGGGCATGATGCCGAGACCCGCCCACAGCACGCCGACGCGCGCGCGACAGGAGCGTTGATGCCCCTGCTCTCGGACGAGACCGCGATCATGCTCGGCCGCCTGCTGTTGGCGCTGGTGGTGGGCGCGGCGGTGGGTCTCGAACGGGAGAGCGCCAAAAAGCCGGCCGGGCTCCGCACCCTGGCCGCCGTCAGCTTCGGCTCCTGCCTCTTCGCCCTGCTCGTGGAAGAGCTCATCATGCAGTGGAACCCGCTCACCAACATCCGCCTCGACCCGATCCGGCTCGTGGCGGGTCTCATCGGCGGCATCGGCTTCCTCGGCGCCGGCGTCATCATCGAGTCGCGCGGCTCGGTGGAGGGGGTCACCACCGCCGCCACCATCTGGGTGACCGGCGCGCTCGGGCTGGCCAGCGGCATCGGCTACTACCGGCTGGCGGTCTCCGGGGCGGTCGGCGCGCTGCTCATCCTGCGCGGTCTCGGCTGGCTGGAGCACGTCCTGCTGCACCGCGACGGCGACGACGATGTCGGCGACGACGAGGCCCCCTGACCGCGGCGTGCTGCGCCCCCTCCCTCCCGGCTCATTCGCTTGGCATGCGATCGAAGGTCGGACGGTCCACGCGTCAGGTTCAGTGACGGCGGCAGATGGCAGCGGCAGTGACAGTGGCAGTGACCGCGGCATGGCCACACCGAGACGGTCGGTTCGAGGAGCCCAGTGAACCACAGAGGCACGGAGAACACAGAGGATCACAGAGCCCACCCGCCCGCCCACGTCGCAACCACGAAGACAACACGACACGAAGGATTCACGAAGTCCGGCCGCCCACCCGATCGAACGCAGAGGCGCAGAGGCGCAGAGGCGCAGAGCCGCCCGCCCACCCGAAAACGCAAAGACGCAAAGGGGCCGGTGCCGGGACGGAGTGCTCTTCCGCCTCGTGGCGGCAGAAAGGCAGGCAATCGGATCGCCTGCCGCCGGTGAGAGTCGGACGGACTCCGAACGCGAGCGTTCGTCGTCGCCGCGCTTCGCACCGGAAGCCGTGCCCGGGGCACGGCGGTTCTGCCTTTCGCCCTTCCCACCGTCAGCCGTACGGACCGCCCCCTTCTCCATCCTCTTGAATGAAGGAGCCTCTTGCAACCCCCCCGATTCCCGTTGTTGGCGGACCCTTACTGTCGGCCTGCGGCCGACGAGACCAGGCGTTGCAAGCGGGCAGCCGATGGCCGGCCCCCATCCACCCTTCCTTTCCGGCCGTCGGCTGCAGACCGCTTCCACCGCCAGGTTCAGGGTCCGCCAACGGACGCTTCAGTGCTCTTCTCGCGCACCCTAAAGGGCGCGCCTACAAGAACTGCGCGAATGCTCTTTTGCGCCGCACATGCGATGTGAAATCCGGTTCGGTCGGTTCTCCTGAATCTTGCAGGAGGCTCAAGGTGAGAAGTGGCGAGGCCTGCGCTCTCCGAGAGCGCGGGCCGCCGGGGCGGGACTCCGGGGCGAACGCTCGAGTTCGACACGGAGTCCCGTCCCGGCGGTCTCCGGCCGTCCGACGGCCGGAAACCTCGCCCGGCGCCGAATGCCCCTAAACGAACATCTGTGTTCATCTGTGCTCATCTGTGTGATCTGTGGGCTTTCTGGACGGGTGGCTGGCCTTGGCGGTCGAGCTTCGTGATTACTTCGTGCCTTCGTGTCTTCGTGTTTGCGACGTGGTTGGATGGATGGGAACGTGCAACGTTCAAACGTTCCAACATTCAAACGATGGTGAGTGGGTGCGCGGGCGGCTCGGTGCTCCTCTGTGCCCTCTGTGGTTCAACTGGGTGGGCGGGTGGAAAATTCGAAATTCGAAATTCGAAATTCGAAATCCACCGTCGCTCATCCCGCGGCCCCCCGGGTGAGCCCGCGCTCCTGACTTCAGCCCCCGCCTTTCGCCGCCGCGCCGGCCTTCGAGCTCTCGGTCAGCTCCTCCACCCCGAGCTTGGCGTACTGGCGGCCGCGCCGCGCGAGCTCGCGCAGCCGCGACTCGACGGCGTGGTTGACCGTCCCCTCCGGGAACTCCCCGTCGTCGCCCCGGCTCCCGGCCGGGCGGCCGGTGAGCAGGGAGATGCCTTCGTCGACCGTCGACGCCGCCCAGACGTGGAACAGGCCGTTACGGACCGCCTCCACCACCTCCGATCGCAGCATCAGGTTGCGGACGTTCGACTGCGGGATCATGACCCCCTGGACGCCGGTCAGGCCCCTGGTCCTGCAGACCTCGAAGTAGCCCTCGATCTTCTCGTTGACGCCGCCGATGGCCTGGATCTGCCCCTGCTGGTTGACCGAGCCGGTCACTGCGATGTCCTGGCGCAGGGGCAGGTTCGAAAGGCTCGAGAGCAGCGCGTAGAGCTCCGCCGAGGAGGCGCTGTCGCCCTCGATCTCCTGGTAGCTCTGCTCGAAGGTGAGGCTGGCGGACAGGGCCAGCGGGACCTCGGAGGCGAAGTGTCCGCCGAGGTAGCCGGCGAGAATCAGCGCCCCCTTGTTGTGGATGCGGCCGCCGAGCTTGATCTCGCGGTCGATGTGGACGACGCCGGCGCTGCCCAGGTGGCTGCGGGCCGTGATCCTGGTCGGCCGGCCGAAGGCGTAGTCGCCGAGCGCCATCACCGACAGCCCGTTGACCTGGCCCACCACCTCGCCCGTGGTGTCGATCAGGAGGGTCCCGTTGTCGATCATCTCGCGGAGACGCTCCTCGATACGGTTGGAGCGATGGATCTTCTCGTCGATGGCCCGCTCCACGTCCTCGGCGGTGACCAGCTCGGCGCCGTTGTGATTGGACCAGTACGCGGACTCGCGGACCACGTCGAGGAGCTCATCGAACTTCGTCGCCAGCTTCTCGCGATCGGCGGCCCGGCGGGACGAGTGCTCCACCAGCCGAGCCACCGCCGAGCGGTCGAAGTGGCGCAGCCCCTCCTCGCGGCAGGCCCGCGCCACGAAGCGCGCGTACTGGCCCAGGACGTCGTCGTCCCAACCGGTGTCGACCGCGAAGTCCGCCTTGACCTTGAAGAGCTCGCGGAACTCGTCGTCCAGGTTGTACAGCATGTAGTAGAGCATCGGGTCGCCGGTGAGCACCACTTTGACGTCGAGCGGGATCGGCTCGGGCTCCAGGGTCCTGGTGGTGATGACGCGGAGGTCGTCCATCATCGACTCGATCTTCACGAGTCGGTTCTTGAGTGCCCGCTTGAGCGTCGGCCATGCAAAGGGCCGCAGCAGCAGGTCGCGCGCCTCCACCAGCAGGAACCCTCCGTTGGCCCGGTGCAGGGCGCCGGAGCGAAGCATCCTGAAGCTGGTGGTCAAGGCTCCGAACCGGGCCTCGTGCTCGACCCGGCCCACCAGGTTCTGCTCGGTGGGATTGCGCTCGCGGATCACCGGCGCGCCCTCGGTGTCGCAGTTGTCCACCACCAGGTTGACGCGGTAGTGGTCGAACCCGGGTTTCTGATTCGCGCCCGCCATGAGGGCCATCGGCAGCTGCTGCTGCTGCGCCTCCTCGCTCTGGCGCAGGCTTTTGAGCTGCTCCACCTGGTCGAGAATGTCGCTGCGGACGCTCGAGATGAAGTCGAGGACCTTCGGGTGGTCGGCGAACTGCTCCTCGACCTCCGTCACCAGGTGGGCGACGGCGAACTCCACCACCTGGCGGTCGAGCTCCCGCATCCGGTCCTTGGTCTCCCGCTGCCGTCGCTGGATGTCCCGGACGGTGGTCATGACATCCTTCTGCAGCTCCTCCTGCTTGGCCTCGAGGCGCTCCCGCTCCTCCTCGGGGAGCTCCTTGAACTCGTCCGGGCCGACGACCTCGCCGTCTTTGACCGGCACCAGGGCCAGGCCCTGCGGCGTCTGGACGAGGCGGAATCTCTCCTTCTCGGTGGCCTCGTTGAGCTCCTGGATCACGCGCGCCTGCGACTTCTGGAGCTCGGACTGGATGCGCTCGCTCTCCTTCTGGTACTGCTCGCCCTCGAAGGCGCGCGGGATCTCCACCTGCAGCTCCTCCACCAGCCGGTCCATGGCGTCGCGCAGCTCGCAGCCGCGCCCCGCCGGCAGTCGGATGGCGCGCGGCTTCTCCTGGTCGTCGAAGTTGTTGACGTAGCACCAGTCGTCGGGCGCCGGGCGTTGACGAGCCTGGCGCTCCAGCAGCCGCTTGATGACCGTCGCCTTGCCGGTGCCCACCGGGCCGAGGGCGAAGGTGTGGTACCCGGGGCTCGAGATGTCGAGGCCGAAGGAGAGGGCGCGGACCGCCCGCTCCTGCCCGATGACCTGCTCGAGGTCCGGGATCTCCTCGGTGCT
>DATIVB010000687.1:0-12770 GCA_035466375.1 Chondromyces sp. | reverse complement strand
CTCGAGCCAGGTCCCGCCGCGCGGCACCCCGACGCGGTAGTTGTGGCGCGGGATCGGGGTGAAGTTGGCGACGCAGACCAGGTCGTCGTCGTCGTCGCGGCCGCGGCGCCGGTAGGCCAGCACGCTCTGCTCGGTGTCGTTGCAGTCGATCCAGGAGAAACCGGCCGGCTCGAAGTCGAGCTGGTGGAGGGCGGGCTCGGCGCGCAGCATCGTGTTGAGGTCCCGCACCCAGCGCTGCAGCCCCTCGTGCTCGGCGAGTTCCAGGAGGTGCCAGTCGAGGCTCCCGTCGTGGTTCCACTCCGACCACTGCCCGAACTCGGAGCCCATGAAGAGGAGCTTCTTGCCCGGGTGGGTGTACATGTATCCATAGAGCAGCCGCAGGTTGGCGAACTTCTGCCACCGGTCTCCGGGCATCTTGCCCAACATCGAGCCCTTGCCGTGCACCACCTCGTCGTGTGAGAACGGCAGCACGAAGTTCTCGTTGAACGCGTAGGCGAGGCTGAAGGTGATGCTGTTGTGGTGGTGCTTGCGGAACACGGGGTCCTTGGTCATGTACTGCAGCGTGTCGTGCATCCAGCCCATGTTCCACTTGAGCCCGAAGCCGAGGCCGCCGAGGAAGGTCGGCCGCGAGACCATCGGCCACGCGGTGGACTCCTCGGCGATGGTGACGGCGTGCGGGTGCTCCTGGTAGACGACCTCGTTCAGGCGCTTGAGGAAGGCCACCGCTTCCAGGTTCTCGCGGCCTCCGTGGGGGTTGGGGATCCACTCGCCTTCTCGCCGCGAGTAGTCCAGGTACAGCATCGAGGCCACTGCGTCCACCCGCAAACCGTCGATGTGGTAGACCTCGAGCCAGAACAGTGCGTTGCCGATGAGCAGGTTCATGACCTCGCGGCGGCCGTAGTTGTAGATGAAGGTGCCCCAGTCGGGCTGCTCGCCCTGCCGCGGGTCGGCGTGCTCGTAGAGGTGCGTGCCGTCGAAGTAGCCGAGGCCGTGCGCGTCGCGCGGAAAGTGCGCCGGCACCCAGTCGAGGAGGACTCCGATGCCCGCCTGGTGGAGCGTGTCCACGAAGTACATGAAGTCATCAGGGTCCCCGAAGCGGCTGGTGGGGGCGTAGTACCCCACCGTCTGGTAGCCCCAGGAGGCGTCGAGGGGGTGCTCGGTCACCGGCAGGAGCTCGACGTGGGTGAAGCCGAGCTCGGTGACGTAGTCGGCGAGGCGGTGGGCGAGCTCCCGGTAGGTCAGCCAACGCCCGCCCTCCTCGGGAACCCGGGCCCACGAGCCGAGGTGGACCTCGTAGATGCTCATCGGCGCGTCGGCCGAGTGGCGGGCCGCGGCCCGCTCCCGCCAGGCGTCGTCGTGCCACTCGTAGGTCTCCAGGTCCCACACCCTGGAGGCGGTGGCGGGCCGGATCTCGCACGCGAAACCGTAGGGGTCGGTCTTCTCGGCGCGGTATGCATCGTGCGCCGACCGGATGGCGTACTTGTAGAGATCGCCGACGCCGACCCCGGCGATGAAGCCCTGCCAGATGCCCGAGCCGGCCAGCGGCTCGAGCGGGTGCCGCGCGTCGTCCCAGCCGTTGAAGTCGCCGATCACCGAGACCCGCTCGGCGTTGGGCGCCAGCACCGCGAACCAGGTGCCCGCCTCGCCGTCCCTAATGCCGGGGTGGGCGCCGAGCTTCTCCCAGGCGCGGTAGTGGTGGCCCTCGGCGAAGAGGTGGATGTCGTAGTCGGTGAGCGGCGGCGCGGCTTCAGGCATGAGCGTCTCCTTGCGGCTCGCGCGGCAGGCCCGCTGCGATGGAGTCGGCGACCCCGGTCAGCGGCAGGTGCAGCCACTGCGGCCGGTTGTTGAGCTCGTACTCGAGCTCGTACAGCGCCTTGTCGAGGACGAAGGCGTCGAGCAGGGCGGTGAGGGCCGAGGGTTCGGGCAGGATCGAACCCTTCTCGGCGGTTCGCAGGTAAGCGCGCAGGAAGGCGGCGCCGGTGGCCATCTCCCAGGTCCGGCAGCGGCGCTGCACCGCTTGCGGGTCGAGGCCGTCTTCCGGGGCGAGGCGTGTCGCAGCGGTGTTCGCGGCGTAGCTGAAGGAGCGCAGCATGCCGGCCACGTCCTTGAGGGGCGACTGCTTGCGCCGCCGCTGCTCCACCGGGACCAGCGGCTCGCCCTCGAAGTCCAGCACGATGAAGTCGTCCGCGGTACGCAGCACCTGGCCGAGGTGGAAGTCGCCGTGGCAGCGGATCCGCCGGCCGGCGGCGCCGTCCTCGATCTCGCGCAGGGCCTGGAAGCGCCGCACCAGCTCGGGGCGAGAGGCGAGCACGCCCTCGGCGGCGCCCTTCAGCTCCTGCGGGACGTCGGTCAGGCGGCTGTCGAGCAGCCCGAGCGACTGCTGCGCCCGCGCCAGGCAGCCGTCCACCAGCTCGGCGACGTCCATCGCCGTCATCGGCTCGGGTTTGAACGCCGGGTCCTTGTGCTTGCCGGCGAGGGCCAGGTGCAGCTCGGCGGTCCGTTCGCCGAGGCGGGCGATGACATCCAGAAACTCGCGCTGTCCTTCGTCCGCGACCTCGGGCGCGGGCCGCCGTGAGAGCTCGAGCACGGTGCTGGTCGCGGTGGGCCACGACGGGTCGACGTCGGGCGCATCACCGCGCTGCAGGCAGTCGCTCAGGCGGTCGACGGCGAACGACCACGCCTCACCCTGGCTGTCGACGAAGGTCTGCAGCATGGCGACGGTGGCCGGCGCGGCGCTCGCGCGTTGATAGTCGATGTGCCCGAGCACCGGCGCGATGTTGGCAAACGAGCTTTGCTCGGTGAGAAACACTCCGATCTCCATGTCCGGGTTCGGGCCGGGCTCGATCTTGCGGAACCACTTGATGACCAGCTCGTCGTCGAGAATAACCGAGGTGTTGCTCTGCTCCACCGACAACCGCCGGACCTCGGCGGACTCGATGTCGCGCTCCGCGTCGCCCACCGGGGCACCGCTCGGGTAGGCCGCGATCCTGCCGCCCGCCGCAGTCTGGAACCGGCGTCCGTCGGTGATGATGTTGAACAGATCGCGGCACGCGGTCCCGTCCGACAGCGCGTCGAACAGCACGCCTCCACCGGCCTCGCCCGCCACCCGGCAGACGATGCTCTCCGGCACCTCCCGCTCCACGGTCTCGGCGGACGGCCCCGAGGCGATCTTGAGCGGCATCGAGTAGGTCTCGGAGCCGCCGTCGGCGTACATCACGGTGACCAGGAGGATGTGGAATCCTGCCCCCAGCTTGACCTGGTCGGTGACCGTCAGCTGGGTGATGTCGCGGGCCTTGCCGCGAAACCACCGCTGCCGGGGAACGAACCAGGCGAGCGCCTCGTGCTCGAGCTGGTAGCGCAGCTCGGCCTCGAGCAGCCGCTCCGGCCGGCCCTCGACCGTCAGCGTCGGGGCGCTCCTCAGAGTGTCGTCGGCCCGGTCGCCGAGGGCGATCGGCCTGACCTCGGTTTCGAGCCGGAACCAGATGAAACCGTGCGGCCCGAGGGTCAGGAGGTACGGCAGCTCGCCGATGCGCGGGAACTCGGTGCGGCCGAAGAGCTCCACCGGCGTCCGGCCCTCGAACTCCCTGAGGTCGAGCTCCACCGGCTGTGCGAAACGCGACAGATTGGCGACCACCAGGATGACCTCGCCCCGGTAGCGCCGCAGGTAGGCGAGGACGGCCCGGTTCTCGGACTCCAGGATCTCCATGCTGCCGCGCCCGAAGGCCCGGTGCTGGCGGCGCAGCGAGATCATGCGCTTCATGAAGTGGAGGCGGGAGGACGGCGTCTTCTGCTGCGCCTCGACGTTCACTGCCTGGTAGCCGTACACCGGGTCCTGGATGACCGGAAGGTAGAGGCGGGCCGCCTCCGCCCGCGAGAAACCGGCGTTGCGGTCGATGGACCACTGCATGGGCGTGCGGACGCCGTTGCGGTCGCCGAGGTAGATGTTGTCGCCCATGCCGATCTCGTCGCCGTAGTAGATCACCGGCGTCCCCGGCAGCGAGAACAGCAGGCTGTTGAGGAGCTCGATGCGGCGGGGGCTGTTCTCCACCAGCGGCGCCAGCCGCCTCCGGATGCCGATGTTGAGCCGCATCTGGCGGTCCTCGGCGTACTCCCGGTACATGTAGTCCCGCTCCTCGTCGGTCACCATCTCCAGGGTGAGCTCGTCGTGGTTGCGCAGGAACAGGGCCCACTGGCAGGTCGAGGGTATGTCGGGCGTGCGCCGCAGGATGTCGACGATCGGGAAGCGGTCCTCGCGGCGGATGGCCATGAAGATGCGCGGCATCAAGGGGAAGTGGAAGGCCATGTGGCACTCGTCGCCGTCGCCGAAGTAGGGCCTGACGTCGTCCGGCCACTGGTTGGCCTCGGCGAGCAGCATCCGGTCGTCGTAGCGCTCGTCGAGCTGGCGCCGGAACTCCTTGATCACCGCGTGGGTCTCGGGGAGGTTTTCGTTGGTGGTCCCCTCGCGCACGCACAGGTAGGGCACCGCGTCGAGCCGCAGACCGTCCACCCCCATGTCGCACCAGAAGCGCATCACCCGCGCCACGGCGTCCACCACGCGCGGGTTGTTGTGGTTGAGGTCGGGCTGGTGGGAGAAGAAACGGTGCCAGTAGTAGGCGCCCGCCTCCTGGTCCCAGGTCCAGTTCGAGGCCTCGGTGTCGGTGAATATGATCCGCGTCTCGGGGAACTTCGTGTCGGTGTCACTCCAGACGTAGAAGTCGCGGCGGCGCGATCCCGGCCGCGAGCTGCGCGCGGTCTGGAACCACGGGTGCTGGTCCGAGGTGTGGTTGACCACCAGCTCGGTGATCACCTTCAGGTTCCGGCGGTGCGCCTCGCGGACGAACGCGCGGAAGTCGCGCAGGGTGCCGTAGTCCGGGTGCACGTCGCGGAAGTCCGAGATGTCGTAGCCGTCGTCGCGCAGCGGCGACGGGTAGAAGGGCAGCAGCCAGATCGCGGTCACACCGAGATCCTGCAGGTAGTCGAGCTTCGTCGTGAGGCCGGCGAAGTCGCCGATCCCGTTGCCCGTGCTGTCGAAGAAGGCCCTGACGTGGAGCTCGTAGATGATGGCGTCCTTGTACCAGGGGACCTGGGTCTGTCCTTGGTTCGGCATCGGAATCCCTCTCACATGAAGTAGTCGAAGTCGCGCTCGGTCCGCAGTCGGCGGCGCAAGCGGTAGATCTGCGCCGGGCTCGAAGCCGGGTCGAGCCGCACGTAGTTGCGGCGTCCCTGCCACAGGTAGCGGCCCTCGCCGATGAGGTCGTGGACCTGGTAGGGCTCGTCGGGGCCGATGCCGAAGTCCTCGATCGGCACCTCCACCCACCCGTCGTGGACGTGGTGCGGGTCGAGGTTGACCACCACCAGGATGACGTTGTCGGCCCCGGGCGTGGACCGGAGGTAGAACAGGAGCTGCTCGTTGTCGACGGGCAGGAACCGGAGCCCGTCGTTGCTGTGCAGCGCGGGGTTGTCGCGCCGGATCGCGTTGATCCGGGCGATGAACTCCCGCAGGCTGTCCGGGCGGTCCCAGTCACGGGCCAGGATCTGGTACTTCTCCGAAGCCCGGTACTCCTCGGTGCCGGGCACCGCCTCGTTCTCGCACAGCTCGTAGCCGCTGTAGATGCCGTAGCTCGCGGCCAGGGTGGCGGCCAGCACGAGCCGGCACAGGAACGCCGGGCGGCCGCCGAACTGCAGGTACTCGGGCAGGATGTCCGGGGTGTTGGCGAAGAAGTTCGGCCGCATGAAGTCGCGCACCGGCGGCCGGCTGAGCTCGCTGAGGTACTGCGTCAGCTCGTGCCGGGTGTTGCGCCACGTGAAGTAGGTGTAGGACTGGCTGAAGCCCACCTTGGCCAGCGCGTACATCATCTTGGGACGGGTGAAGGCCTCGGACAGGAAGACGGCGTCGGGGTACTGCCGCCGCACCTCGGAGATCGCCCACTCCCAGAAGCGCAGCGGCTTGGTGTGGGGATTGTCGACCCTGAAGACGCGCACGTCGCGCGCGGCCCAGAACAGGATGACGTCCCTGAGCTCCCGCCACAGCGCCTCCCAGGCCGGGCTCGAGAAATCCAGCGCGTAGATGTCCTGGTACTTCTTGGGCGGGTTCTCGGCGTACTTGATGGTGCCGTCCGGCCGCCGTCGGAACCACTCCGGGTGCTCGCTGACCCAGGGGTGGTCGGGGGAGCACTGAAAGGCGATGTCGAGCGCCACCTCGAGGCCGTGCCGGCCGGCCTCCAAGACGAAGAAGTCGAAGTCCTCGAGGGTGCCGAGCTCGGGGTGCACCGCGGTGTGGCCGCCCTCGGCGGCCCCGATCGCCCACGGGCTGCCCGGGTCCCCGGGCGCGGCGTGCAGGGTGTTGTCGGCCCCCTTGCGGTTGCTGCGGCCGATGGGGTGGATGGGCGGCAGGTACACCACGTCGAAGCCCATGTCGGCCACGTCCGGGAGCCTCTGTGCTGCATCCCTGAGGGTACCGTGCTGGTCGGCGGAGCCGCCCGTGGAGCGCGGGAAGAGCTCGTACCAGGCGCCGTAGCGCGCGCGGACCCGCTCCACGTCGAGAGGCAGCGCGGGCTCGAACCGGGTCGCCGAGCTGCGGTCCGGCCAACGGGCCGTGATCTCGAGCAGGCCGCCTCCCAGGGCCTCGGCCACCCGGTGGTCCGGCGACGCGTCGCTGGCGAGCCGGGCGGCGACCGCATTGAGCCACTCGGAGTCGGCGCCCGCGGCGCGTTCCGCCGTTTGGGCCACCAGCTCGGAGCCCTCGAGGAGCTCGCTCGAGACGTCCCGGCCCGCGGCGTGCTTCTTCGCCAGCTCGTCGCGCCAGCTCGCGAATCCGTCGACCCAGGCCTCGACGGTGAACTCGTAGGGCTCGAGCCGGTCGACCGTGAATCGCCCGTACCAGACGTCGTTGCCGCGCCTCGCCATCACGGTCTCGGACCACTCGGCAGCGGAGCGCGGCCGGTACCGCACGACCGCCGACAGCAGGTCGTGGCCGTCCACCAGGATGTCGGCCGTGACCTCGATCTCGTCGCCGAGCACGCACTTCGCGGGGTGGCGCCCGGCGTCCACCGCCGGCTGCAGGTTTTCCACCCACACCCGGCGCGCCATTCCCGGCTCGAGCGCGCGCAGGGCCCGGTCGTCGTTGCGGTTCACGGCGGGCCTCCCGCAGCCACCTCGCGGTAGACCTCCATGACCCGTTCGGCGACGGGCGCCCACCCGAAGTTGGCCTCGACGCGCTCCCGGCCCCGGCGTCCCATCTCGGCCGCCAGCTCGGGTTCCGTGGCCAGCCGGTTGATCCCGGCCGCCAGCTCCTGCGCGAAACGCTCGGGGTCGGCGGGCCCGGGGCGGCCGTCGGCAGCGCTCTCGAAACCGACCAGGAAACCGGTCTCGCCATCGACGACGGTCTCCACGATGCCGCCGACCCGGCTCGCCACCACCGGAGTCTCGCAGGCCATGGCCTCCAGGTTGATGATCCCGAAGGGCTCGTAGACCGACGGGCAGCAGAACACCGCGGCGTGCGAGTACAGCTCGACGGCCTCGCGCTCGGCGACCTGCTCGCGGATCCAGACCACTCGTCTGCCGAGCTCGCGTGCGGCCGCCACCGCGCGCTCCACCTCAACGGTCAGCTCGGCGGTGTCCGGCGGCCACGCGCAGAGCACGGCCTGCACCTCGGGGCTGAGATGCCGGAGGGCGGCCACGAAGTGGTCGATCCCCTTCTGCCGGCTCAGACGGCCGAGGAACAGGACGTACGGAAGCTCCGCATCGATGCCGTGCTTCTCGAGCGTGCCCCGGCCGGCCACCGGCCGGTAGCGCTGGGTGTCGACGCCGTTCGGGATCACCCGCAGCCGCGCCTCGTCGACCCGGAAACGGTCCCGGATCGCCCGGCGGTCGCTCTCGGAGACGGCGATCACCGCATCCGCCATCTCGATCGTCCGCTCCTCGACCCAACTCGAGAGATCGTACCCACGGCCGAGCTGCTCCCGCTTCCACGGGCGCAGCGGCTCCAGTGAGTGGATTGTGATGACCAGCGGCACGCCGTATCCGATCTTGGCCAGGATGCCGCCCCACATGGAGTACCAGGTGTGGCAGTGGACCACGTCCGCCGCCACGGGCGTGGCGTTGAAGTGGGTGCAGGTGTGGAGGACCTGCAGCACCGTGCCGACCCGGTGCGGGTTGCCCTCGAACGCCTCGGCCGCGGCACTGTAGGCGCGCACAGCCGGGTTCCCTTCTCTGAATCCGCCGTCGCCGAAGCACCGGACCTCCACCTCGGCCAGCTCGGCGAGGTGGCGGGAAAGCTCCGCGACATGCACCCCCGCGCCCCCGTAGACGTGCGGGGGGTACTCCCGGGACATGAGCACCACCCTCATCGGGCGGCACCAACCGGCCGCGGTGCGACCCCGCTTCGCATCACGCCCGCCGACGGCGGCATTGACACTGTGTTCGGACTCCGTTGAGACACCGCCCGATTACCGCATCGCCGGACCGGCCGCGCCATGGGGCTTCCTCCCAGGCCTTCATGGGGATTCGCCCACCGCATGCGGGACGCGTGCGCCCTGCAGACACGGCGCCGGAGACGACGACCGGATCGGCCCCCAGCCCGCGCTCGGTTCTTCCCGGGTTTTGCGATCGCCTGCGAAACGCCATCCTTCGAGGAGGTGGAGCCGCGTGCGGCCCGATGGCCGCCCGCAAGCTTCGGCTCCGCCGCCGAACGAGCAAAGGAGGTTCGAAATGAAGATGAAGCATGTGGTTCTGACCGCGATGGTGGCGATGCTCGCCGCAGGTGTGGCCGTCGCCGGCGACATGGGCAAGGACGTTCACAAGGTGACCGGCGACGTGCTGATGATGACGCCGGAGTCGATCCAGCTGGCGACCGAGGACGGCACCATCGAGCGGCTGCTCATCACCGGGGACTCGGACGTGGACGAGCGCGTCAACAAGGGCGACAGGGTCGACATCTGGTACACCAAGGACCGCGACAAGGCCAACGTCGTCCTGCGGTCCTCGGGCACGATGTCCATGGAGGAGATGAAGGACGAGCCCGACCTCCAGATGATCAAGGGCGAGGTCGTGGCCGCGAAGCCCGGCATCATCCACCTGGCGACCGAGAAGGCCGAGATCGTCGAGCTCGAGGTCCGTGAGGACTCCGACCTCGACACGCGCGTCAACGCCGGCGACTACATCGAGGTCTGGTACCGGCAGGGCGAGGCCGGGAGCAGGGCCGTCGTCAAATCGTCCCGCACGATGCACAACGACGGGATGTAAGAGAAACGACGAAGCCGGTAGTACCGATGCACCGCCCTGCGCGCCCCGGCCGGCGGGGACGCAGGGCTTTTCTCGCGTCAGCGGACGCCCCGTGAGGACGACGGTCTGATGGGATCTTCCGAGGGCATCGCCCTGATCACCCTCGGCGCCGTCCTCCTGGCCGGCTATCTGGCGTACGTCACCGGCCCGCTGATTCGCGTGCCCCGGGTGACGCTGCTGCTGGTGCTCGGCGTCATCTGCGGCCCGTCCCTGCTCGATCTGGTGCCGCAGGCGATCGTGGACTGGTTTCCGTTCGTGGCGCACATGGCGCTCGCCATGGTGGGCTTTCTGCTCGGCGAGCGCTTCGTCGGCAAGGCCCTCAGGGACAAGGGCAGGGCCGTTCTCTGGATCTCGGTCGGCGAGACCCTGGCCGCCTCCGCCGCCGTCCTGGTCGCGCTGCTGGCCATCGGGGCGTCGCTGCCGCTCGCGCTGGTGATGGCGGGGATCGCCCCGGCGTCGGCCCCGGCGGCGATCTTCGAGACCATCCGCGAGGGAAAGTCCGAGGGCCCGCTGACGGACACCGTGCTCGGCGTCGTGGCCATCGACGACGCATGGGGTGTGATCAGCTTCAGCGTCCTGTTCGTGGTGGCGCAGGCGGTCGCCGGCTCGAGCGGCGCCGCCTCGGAGCTCGCCTCGGGCCTCTGGGAGGTCCTCGGCGCCGTCCTTCTCGGCGCGGTCGTCGGCCTGCCGATGGCGTGGATCACCGGCCGGGTCCGGGAGGGCGAGCCGACCCTGGTGGAGGCCATGGGTTTCGTGTTCCTGTGCAGCGGGCTCGCCACGGTGCTGCACGTGTCCTACCTGCTGGCGGCGATGGCGATGGGGGCGATCGTCGCCGGCCGGGCGCACCACCACCAGCGCCCCTTCCACGAGATCGAGGGGGTCAGCGAGCCCTTCCTGGCGATCTTCTTCGTGATGGCCGGGCTCGAGCTCGACCTGCAGACGCTCTGGAGCCTCGGCGCCGTCGGTGCGGCCTACGTCATCGCCCGTGCGGCGGGGCTGATCGGCGGCGGCCTGCTGGCCGGAAGGCTCGGCGGCGCGACACGGGAGGTGCGCCGCCGCATCGGTTGGTGCCTGCTGCCGCAGGCGGGCGTGGCCATGGGCTTCGCGCTGCTGGTGCAGGAGCAGATGCCGGAGATCGGTGACACGGTGCTGCCCCTCGTCATCGGCACCACGGTCCTGTTCGAAATCTCGGGGCCGCTCTTGGCCCGCCTGCAGCTGAAGCGCTCCCAGGAGTGGGGCCGCGGAGCATCGGCGCGAACTTAGGTGTGTTGGTAGCGAGCGAACGGCAGGTGCTGCCAAGCCGAGCTGGTGCTCTTTGTCCGTTCCGAGCCCGGGCTTGAACAGTCCGCTCTCAGGTTCTGTTGGCGCCAATAGGCCGCGGAGCGGACTTGGAAACCGCGGGCTGAGGGCCGTGCCGAACCCCGGCCGTCAGCTCGTGTCGCGGACTCCCAGCAGCCGCACCTCCTCGCCGAGCACGTCCTCCACGTAGATCATCTGCACGAGGACGATCACGGTCACCCCGAGCGGGGTCGCCACCAGCACCCCCAACGCGCCGAAGAAGGCGCCCATCACCAGCTGCACCGACAGCAGCAGCGCCGGCGGGATCGACACCGCGCGCTGCTGGATCAGCGGAGTGATGAAGTTACCCTCCAGAAACTGCGCGACCCCGTAGATCGCAACGACGAAAACCACCTTGAGGGGGTCCGCGGCCCAGGCGACGAGGGCGGCGGGGATCAGCCACAGCACTGGTCCCAGGTACGGCACGAAAGCCGTCACGGCAGCGAGGACGCCGAGGGTCACGGCCAGCGGCACGCCGGTGACCGCGAGGCCGATGGTCGTCAGCAGCCCGAGCAGGGCCATGGCGGACAGGCGGCCGATCAGCCACCACCGCAGGCTCCGGCCGAGCACCTCGAAGACCTCGCGAGCGCGGTCTCGTCGGGGCTTCGGAACCAGCCGCAGGAGGTTGTCCAGGTAGACGCCCGGCGAGGCACTGAGGTAGAGGGCGAGAACCACCACCACCACCAGGCCGACGATCCACGACATCGCGGTCGAGAAGAACCTGGTGATCCGGCCCAGGAGGTCGGTCCCTGCGGAGAACTGGTCGCCGAACCGCTTCGCCTCCTCGACGAGCCACTGCCCCCACTCTCGCGCCTCCAGGTACTGACTGATGGAGGTGGTGGCCTGGCTGACGCGGTCGCTCAAGCTCGCCGTCTGCTCGGCGATTCGCGGGCCGCCGACGAGCCCGAGCCCGACCAGGAGGACGAGTATCGCCAACCACACCGCGAGCACCGCCCAGCCGCGCGTGACCGGCGTGCGGCGCGCGATGGTCGACGCCGCGGCGTCGACCAGGATCGCCAGCAGAATCGCGGCGAACAGCAGGAGCAGCAGGTCTGCGTAGCGCGCGGCGAGGTACGTCGCCCCGACGACCCCCACCGTGAGGACGGTCGCCAGCAGCACCCGGCTCGTGAACTCGCGGCGGCTCTCGGTCTCGCCCACCCGGAACCTCCGGATCGGCTCAGGGGCTCTTCAGGTTGCCGGGCTGGGGCTGCTCGATCTCGGCGTCGATCCCCAGCCGGTCGCGGATCAGCTCCAGCCGGGCGAGGATGTCGGCCAGATTCCGCTCGGTCTTCCGCAGGCGTTCATCCATCCGGTCGATGTCCACCCGCATCTCCTGCAATGTCGTCCTGTCGTCTCCAACCATGACTCGCACCTCCGTCGAGGGTGTGCGCGCGCCCCGGCGGGCCGCGGCCCGCTGCGGGCCGGCGTCGTTACGGCTCCAGGCGGTCCTCGGCCTCCATCGGGACCGTGACCGCGCCGAAGTAGTCCCCGGTCTCCGCGTTCTCGAACTGGGCCAGGAAGTTGACCTGCTCCTCGCCGGGGTGGAGGCCCTCGAAGAACAGGAAGCCCGACAGGCTCGAGCCCGGCGGGAGGACGCCCTCCGGCAGCGCCCACCGCTGCATCTCCTCGGTGGGCAGCGGGAGGTCGTCCCAGGCCACCGTGTACCGCGAGTAGTAGGGCTCGTCCAGCACCAGCGCGTGCTCGTAGGTCGTGAATCCGGGGTAGGCGGCGCTGTAGTAGTCGGTGACGTAGTACTCCTCGTGGCTGAACTCGGGGACCGCAACCGGCGCATAGCCTTCGATCAGCATCACCGTGCCCTCGACGTTCTCGAAGCCGAAGACCGGCAGCACGCTGTAACGGTCGTGGGCCCCGAGCAGCGCGAAGTTCGGAAAGCGGATCCGCAGCGGCTGGTCGCTGCCGTTGCTGATCTCGAGCTTGATCGGCGTCACCAGCTCGTTGACCTCCGGGTCTCCCTGCCAGGCGTCGCTGTCCACCACCGCCCGCACGCCCGCCACTTCCTGCACCACCTCCGCTTCGCTTTCAACCAGCTCGCTCTCCGTCATCGGCTCGAGCTCCGCCTGCGGCTGGCACGCGAGGTGGGTCACCAGGGCCAGGGCGGCGGCTGTCAGCGTGAGATATCGCGTTCTCAT
>DATIVB010000686.1:0-2787 GCA_035466375.1 Chondromyces sp. | reverse complement strand
CAGCTGCGAGGAGTTCGCGCTCTTCCTGCTGCGCGACTTCGCACTCGATGGCGAGACGGTGTGTCTGGCGCCGGGCGAGGGCTTCTACGTCACTCCGGGCCTCGGGGTCGACGAGGTCCGGATCGCCTTCATGTACGACGCGAAGACTCTCTCGCGCGCGGTGCGGCTCCTGGGCGCCGCCGTCGCCGCCTACCCCGGCCGCCTGGCCAACGTTTGAACGTTTGAACGTTCCACGTTCCCAGCCGACCCCCCACTCTTCCGGGACGGGCGGGGGCAACGTTCCAACGTTTAACGTTCCAACGTTCGAACGCTATTGCGTTGCCTGCTCGATGCGTTCGAGCGCGTGCATGGGTCCGAGGGCGACGAGGATGTCGCCGGCCTCGATGTGCTCGTCGGGGCCGGGGTTGAAGATGCTCCGGTCGCCGTGGGTGAGCGCCACGACGATGATCCCGAATCGCTTGCGGACCTCGGCGCCGGCGAGGGTCTTGCCGACCAGGTCGGATGAGGGGTGGACCGTGACCTCGGCGAGCTCGAGCTCCACCGAGGAGCCCATCATCGAAGCCTCGACGAAGTCGGTGACGGTGGGCTTGAGGGCCGTCATGGCGAGGCGGGTGCCGCCGGCCCGGTAGGGGTTGAGCACGCGGTCGGCGCCGGCGAGGCGCAGCCGCTCCTCGGCGCCGTCGTCCACCGCCCGCGCGATGATGGTGATCTCTGGGTTGAGCTGGCGGGCGAGGAGGATCGCGTACACGTTGTGGGCGTCGTCGGCGAGGCACATGATGAGAGTCTTGGCGCGTTCGACGCCGGCCGCCTGCAGCACCGCCTCCTGGGTCGCATCCCCCTGCACCGCGTGCAGCCTCTGGTCCTCGAGGTTGCGGAAACGGTCGCCGTCGAGCTCGACCACCGCGAAGTCGACGCCGCGGTCGCGCAGCACGTCGATCACGGCGCGTCCCATGCGCCCGTACCCGCAGACCACGATGTGGCCGGAGAGCTTGTTGATCATGGTGAGGTCCCTTCGCAGGCCGATCAGCCGGCGGATATCGGTGTCGAGCATGACGCGCGCGAAGTCGGTGGCGATGGCGAAGATGACGCCGACGCCGCCGAGCGCGAGGAGGATCGTGAAAACCCTGCCGGCGTCCGACATCGGGAAGGGCTCCCGGTATCCGACGGTCGTGACGGTGATGGCTGTCATGTAGAGGGCGTCGAGAAAGCTCGGGCCCTCGATCAGGAGATAGCCGATGGTGCCGACCGCGAGCACCGACACGACCAGCGCCGCGGAGCGCAGCACCAATCGGCGGCGCGTTCTTGCCATGCCCATATCGTACACAAATCCGAGGCAATGGCGTGAGGAGCCGGGAGCAAGGGGTGAAGAGGTGAAGAGGTGAAGGGTGAAGGGCGAAGAGGTGAAGGGGTCGAGGGTCACGAGCGAGGCATCGTCCGAGTATCGGGCCGAAAGGCGCCGGGGTCGCAGGGGGCGCCTCGGGACCCGGGGCTCACGCGTGGTCGTTCGCCGCCTCGTGGTACTTGCGGCGGATCTCGTCCATGTCGACCTGGGGCTTCGGGAAGCGCATCTTGAGCTTCTCGAGAGCCTCGACCGTGATCTCGGCGATCGCCAGGTTGCGGGCCCACTTGCGGTTGGCAGGGATGACGAACCACGGTGCGTGGTCGGTGCTGCAGCGGCGGAAGGCCTCCTCGTAGGCGGCCGTGTAGTCGTCCCACAGCGGACGCTCGGAGTAGTCGGCGTCGCTGATCTTCCAGTTCTTCTTCGGGTTCTCGATGCGTTTCCCGAAGCGCTCGAGCTGCTCCTCGCGGTCGATGTGGAGGAAGAACTTGAGGATCGTGGTGCCGCTGTCCGCGAGCAGCCGCTCGAAGGCGTTGATGTGCTCGTAGCGCGCGCGCCACACCGATTTCGGGACCAGCCCGCGCACCCGCACCACCAGGACGTCCTCGTAGTGGGAGCGGTTGAAGATCGCCACCTCGCCGCGCCGCGGCGTCGCCTTGTGGCAGCGCCAGAGAAAGTCGTGCTCGAGCTCCTCGGCGGTCGGCACCTTGAAGCTGGTGACCCGGCACCCCTGGGGGTTCATGGGCCCGAAGACCTTGCGGATGGTGCCGTCCTTGCCCGCCGCGTCGCGCCCCTGGAGGACGATCAGCAGCGAGTGCCGGTCCTGGGCGTACATCAGGTGCTGGAGGTCGCGGAGACGTTCGACGAGCTCCGCGGTCCGGTCCTCGGCCTGGTCGCGATCGAGGCTCTCGGGCTTCCAGTCCGCGTCGAGCCTCTCGAGGTCGACCCGCTTGCCCGGCGCGACACGGAACTTCGCGATGTCCTTCATCTCCGGTTCCTTTCGTGTGGCTGGCAGGAGTCTATACCAGCCGTCACCCGGCGGCGCCGTGCGGGACTTGCTACCATCCGCGGAGGAGGCGCCGCATGGTCGAGGCCGAGGGTAGGACATTCAGTTTCGTCGGGTTCGAGGCATTGACGCCAGACGTGCTCGAGACCTTTCCCTACGAGTACCCGGCGCGCGACGCGCTGGTGGAGATCGCAACCGACGAGTGGAGCTGCGTGTGCCCGTTTTCGGGCCTGCCGGACTTCGGGACCCTGACGATCCGCTACCTGCCCTCCGACGCCTGCATCGAGCTCAAGTCGCTGAAGTACTACCTGACGAGCTACCGCAACGTCGGCGTCTACCAGGAGCACGCCGTCAACCGGGTCCTCGAGGACCTGGTCGCCTGCTGCCGCCCGAAGTGGATGGAGGTCGTGCTCGACTACCGCCTCCGCGGCGGGCTGCACAC
>DATIVB010000685.1:0-4713 GCA_035466375.1 Chondromyces sp. | reverse complement strand
TTGACGTCGTCGGTCGCTTCCGAGCTCGTGATCATCTCCACCGACTCCCGGTACCGGGCCTCCGCCTCGTCGAGGCGCCCGGCGTGGCGCAGGATGTCGCCCATGGCATTCAGGTCGAAGCCCATGGCGACGCGATCGCCGGCCGCTTCTGCAAGCTCGAACCGTTCGCCGATCGCGTCGAGCGCGCCCTCGAGGTCGCCCTCGTGAATGCAAACGGCGGCGATCCAGGTGAGCCGCTGGCGCCGTTCGGCGTCGTTCCGTGCCACCGCGCCGAGGCGATCGAGTGCCTGGAGCGCCTCCGCCGGGCGGCCCAGGAAGACCAGGTTGTTGGCGATGCCGATGTAGGACGGCACGAAGGTCGGGTCGATCTCAAGCGCCTTCTCGTAGCTCGTGATCGAGTCCTCGAAGCGGCCGACCTTCATCAAGAGCTCGGCGTAGGAGTCGTACGGGTTGGGCTGGTCCGGAACGAGCTCGATGTAGCTCTTGAAAGCCTCTTCGGCGCCGGCGGAGTCGCCCAGGAAGCGCAGCGCGTAGCCGAGCTGGTTGTACGGCGTCGGGTAACCGGGGTCGAGGGCGATGGCCGTGCGGTACGCCTCGGCGGCCTCGCCGTAGCGCTGCTGGCCGAGCAGGAAGTTGGCCAGGGCGTTGTGCGCGCGCTCGTCGTCGGGGTAGGCGGCGACCAGCTTTTCGAGCTCGGCCCGCTGCACCGCGGGCTCCCCGTTGACCGCGGCCTCGAAGGCGGCGATCAGCATCTGCTCGCCGTCGCTCGCGCCCGGGGCGGCGGCCACCGCACGGCGCATGGCGGCGAAGAACTCGACGGCGGAAGGTGCGCTGTTGGCGACGGCCATCCAGGCGAGCGCGAACTCGGGGTCGAGCCCGGTGGCGAGCACGAAGTGGTCGTGCGCATCGGTGAGGCGGAGCGAATCCTCCAGCTCACGGCCCTCGAGGTAGGCCGATCGCGCCTCGGCGGACGCGGTGGTGATCGGGATTTTCACCAGCGTCCGGTCGGCGCCGCCGCCACCCCCGCAGGCGAGCATGAGGCACATGACGGCGGCGGTCCCGAACTCCAAGCGCGGCAGGCTCGACATTCTCGTCAACCCCCTTCCGTCGCACGACCCGGTTGGAATGATCTACGTTTTCGCAGTCTTCCGGTTGCGCGGGCGACTCGGCCCCATGCCCGCTGCTGTAACTTATGCGGCGCGATTTCGTCTCTTGACACGGATGGGCCGAATACCGGTGGAGGCCGTGGACGCCGTGGTCGCCGAGCACCAGCGCAGGGTGTTCACGCTCGCCGTCTATCTGCTCGGGAATCGCGAGGAGGCCGAGGACGTGACCCAGGAGGTCCTGATCCAGTGCTGGCGACGGGGCCACGAGGTGGCCCCGGAGCGGCTCGGGGCCTGGCTCCTGAAGGTGACGAGGAACCGGTGCATCGACCGCGCGCGCGCCCGTCGCACCCGCCGCTTGAACGGTATGGTCGCCGCCGGGGACCGGGTTCTCGAGGCGGTCGACCGCGGCCCGGGGCCGGAAGGACTGCTGCGCGGGGCGCAGCTCGGCGACGCCATCCGGCGCGCCCTGGCGGCGCTTGCGGAGCCCTACCGCAGCGTGGTCATCCTGCGCGAGATCCAGGGGTTGAGCTACGGCGAGATCGCGGACGCCCTGGAGATGCCCCTCAACACCGTGCGGGTGACGCTCCACCGCGCGCGCCGGAGGCTGCGCGACGAGCTGCGAGAGGAGTACGACCGTGCTGCAGTTTGCTGACCGGATGCGGTGCCCGGACGTGGACGAGCGGTTGGAGGGGCTGGTCGACGGCGACCTCGACCCCGAGCTGGCCGCCCGGGTCGAGGCCCACATCGAGTGCTGCGGGCGCTGCCGCGCGGAGCGGCGGCTGGCCGAGGAGGTCCGGGCCGCGCTGCGCGGGCTGCCGGCCTTCGACGCGCCGCCATCGGTCGCGGCGGCGGTGGAAGCGGCTGTTGCCGACGGCGCGGCCGCCCGCGAACCCGTGCTCGCCCGTGTGCGGACGAGATGGGTCCTGGCGGCCGCGACGGTGGCGGCCGCCGCCGCGCTCGTTCTCACCGTCGGGCCGCAACCCCGGCCCCGACAGCCGTCGCCGACCAGTGCCGAAGCGCGCCGGGCAGCCGACGACACCCGGCTCGCCCTGGCAGTGCTCGCGGGTGTCACCCGCAGGGCCGAGGACCGGGTCCGCGGGCGGGTGCTCGAGGGCGCTGTCGGGACGGCGGTCAAGGGTGTGTCGAGATCGCTGCGATGGGTGGGCGAGACGGGCGGTCCGGAACCGGAGGCCGCGCCCTCGCCCGGTGCCGAAAGGAGTTGATGATGAAAAGGTTCCTCGTGATGCTCGCCGTGTCGATGACCGCTGCCGCCGGGTCCGCGTCGGCGCAGGTGCTGAACGACCACCCGGGGTACTACCCGATCGAGGCGATGGGCCTGCTCGCCGCGGACGAGATGGAGGTCAACGTCGATCTCCAGGGCGCCATGCTGCAGGTCGCGGCGGCGGCGATGCAGGAGGAGGGTGAGGACGCGGACCTGGCGAAGCTGGTCTCGAAGCTCGAACGGGTCCGGGTCCAGGTGGGCTCGCCGCACCCGGATCAGGCGGAGGCGATCAGGACGGCTCTCGATCGCGCCGTTCAGCAGCTGGAAGGCTCGGACTGGAAGAGGATCCTCAGCGTGCTGGAGGAGGACGAACAGGTCTACCTCTTCGCGCGCGAGCGCGAGGGAGTCATCGTCGGCCTCACCGCCATGGTCAGCGACGGCGGCGAGGAGGTTGTCCTGGTGAACGTGGTGGGGAGCATCGATCCGGTGCTGCTCGGGCGGGTGATCGGCAAGCTGGACGAGCTTCCGGGTCTCGAGCGGTTCGTGGGCGAGGACGAATGAGGAGCGGGCGCACGACTGCCGCCTCCCTGCTGCCGGCGCTCGTGGTCGTGGTGCAGGCCGCCTGTGCGAGCTCCGTCGGGCCGAGTGCTTCGGCGGTCGCCGCCTCGATCGAGACCTCCGCGCCCGGGTGCAGGGTCTCGCAGGAGAGCCGGATCTCGCTCGCCGGGCTCAAGCTCGCCATTGTCAAGAGCCTGGCGAAGATGTCCGGCGAAGCGGAGGAGGCGGGAGCGATCCTGGACCAGATCTCGCGCGTCGAGGTGGCGACCTATCGCGCTGACGGGCGGGTGTCGTGCGCGGCCCACGGGGCGCTCGATCGCGTCGATCGAGAGCTGTCGGCGGGCGGCTGGTGGCCGATGGTGGCCCAGCGCGAGGACGCGGAGCTTGTTCGGGTCTTCGCCCACGACGATGGCGACGGCGAGCTCGACGGCCTGTACGTCATCGAGTTCGACGGCGACGCGCTCGAGGTGGTGCGGCTGGAGGGCCGCATCGAGCGCCTCATGGCCGAGGCCGTCAGCGAGGACCCCGGCTCGGCGTCCGTCCTTCTCGCGCCCGCCCGGTGATCACGAGCCTTCGGACAGCGGCGCCCGGGAGCTCGGGGTGACGACGAAGGTCTGACCGTCGACGATCTCCAGCGCCGCCGGCTTGTTGGTGCCCCACGGGTCGTCGGACAGCTCGGTCGAGGCGATGATTACGCGGCCGCCGAAGCGGGCGTGGATGTGCTTGTCGGGCCCCGAGGCGTGGCCGACGACCATCCGCGTCGCGCCGGCGCCGTCGAGGATCGTCGCCATCTCGGCGCCGCGCTCGTCGTCGTCCCAGGCGGTGGCGCCCTTGAAAAACAGCGGTCCGGTTTCGGCGAGCACCGACCAGCCGCCCATCCCGGTCAGGGATTGGAGCTCGTTTGCTGCCTCGATGCGGTCCTTCGCGCGGCGCTGCCGAGCGCCGTCGAGGGCGTTCAGGTACGCGATCTCCTTGGCGATCACGTCGACCAGCTCGCGCGCCGACGAGAAGGGGAGGCCGAGCCCGTCGGCGGCCATCCGCGCGCGGTAGGCGTCGAAGGTCGCGATCTCGTCGGCGGCGCGGCGGTTGACCTCGGCCACCTCCAGGCCGCGCATCTCGGGAGTGAATCCGGCGTGGACGAACAGCTGACCGTCGAGCTCGAAGGCGGCCGGCAGGGTTCGCAGCCAGCGGCCGTAGTGTCCCTCCGGGCGCATGGCCATGGCGTACTCGACCCAGCCGGGCGGGTGGGCCGCGAGCCACTCGGCCTTCGCGGCCTCGTCGGCGCTGAACTGGGCGCCGGTCGCCTCGGCGCGGCGCCGGCGCCAGTCCGCGACGGCCTCCCACGCCCGCTGCTGCTGCAGCTCCGCGTCGGGACCGGCGAAGTGCTGGTACGCGGCGTATTCGACGCCCTGGAACTCGCCGAGGATGTTGAGGAGCTCGTGGTTGCCCATCAGGACCACCACCCGGCCGCCGGCGGCCGCGGCCTCTTCCTGCAGCCTGATGAACAGGTCGACCGCCCCGCGCACGTGCTCGCCGCGATCGACGAGGTCGCCGGTCTGCACCAGCACTGCGTCGCCGCCGCTCCAGTGCCCGGTTTCGTCGACCAGCTCGAGCTTCTGCAGGAGGCCGGTGACGGCGTTGGCGGCGCCGCTCACCTCGCCGACCACCACGATCCGCGGTTCACCCGCCCGGGCTTCGGGCGCGGGCACGGCCGCTGCCGACACCGCCAGAACAACGCTCGCGAAACTCGCGGCCGCACGGCCCATGGACTTGAAGCTTCGATGCATCGGACGATCCTCCCCGGGGGTGCCGGTCGTGACGCCGGCA
>DATIVB010000684.1:0-1784 GCA_035466375.1 Chondromyces sp. | reverse complement strand
CGAGGCGCGGCTCGAGGTCTACGACGAACCGCGCGAGGTGGCGATCCCGACGGTGCTCGGCGAGGACACCGCCATGCTCGCACCCGGCCGTCTCCACTTCTCCATCGGCGGCGAGGCCCTGACTCTCGAAGCGTACGCGGACGAACCAGGCAAGGACCTGTTCCTCATCTTCAGAGACGCCACCAGCGGCGATACCACCTACGGGGCCGGCCGCTTTCTCTATGCCGAGGCGCCGGGCCCCGACGGCACCACGGTGCTCGACTTCAACCTCGCCTACAACCCGCCCTGCGCCTTCACGCCGCACGCCACCTGCCCCCTGCCGCCGCCGCAGAACTGGCTCCCGGTCGCTCTCGAGGCCGGCGAGCAGTACCACGGCGAGGCCCACTGACGGTGGGCGCGCAGGCACACCACCGCTTCGCGAGCGCTTCCCGGGACGTGCGTCGGTTGATCCGCGCCGGCACCGCACGGTGGCTCGCGGTACTGACGGCGGGCGCGCTGCTCGCGCTGCCCGCGGCGATGCCTGCGGCGGCCCAGGACGCGGGCGGCGACGAGAGCGGCGCCAGGGTCGTTCTGTTCATGCCGCCGGCCGAGTTCTACCCCCAGTACACCGCCGACCCGCTGCGCCCGCAGTCGGCCCTGGCCGTGCTCTGGATGGCCGACTCGGAGATCCCTGAGACCGGCGCCGCGCGGTTCGCCCTCCGCCTCGGCGGCCGCTTCGGTCTCGTGCGGTGGCACCCCGAAGGCGCGCCCGACCGTGGCTGGCAGCTCGACTTCGAGGGCGGTTTCTTCGGTCACTTCGACATCACCGAGAGCCTCGACAACATCGGGTGGGACGGCCTCTTCGGCCTCTACCTGTCGTGGCTGCCGTCGCCCGAGCTCGGCTTCCGGTTCGGGACCAAGCACGACTCGGCCCACGTCGGCGACGAGTACGCCGCACACACCGGGCGGGATCGGATCGGGTACACCCGCGAGGAGTTGGTGGCCGGGGTGAGCTGGCAGCTCGACCCGCGCTGGAGAATGTACGCGGAGGGCGGGTACGGCTACGGGCTCGATCCGGGATTCGAGCCGGGGCGGCTGCAGGCCGGGGTCGAGCACGCCGGCGCCCGCCGCTTCTGGAAAGGGCGCGCCACCTGGTTCGCCGCCGCCGACGCCCAGGTCTTCGAGGACCGCGACTGGCGGCCCATGGTGACCGTGCAGATGGGCTTCGTGGCGCCCACCGGGCGCGGCACCAGCCGCTACCGGCTCGCCCTCGAGGCGGGCACCGGCCGCTCGGCGCTCGGCGAGTTCTCGTTCGAGGATGAGACCTGGGTCGGCGTCGGTTGGTACCTCGACTTCTAGCAATTCCGGTCCGCGTCGTCGGACGGCGCGGTACGGAATTGCAGTTGAGGTCTCGCATCCGGGCATCCCAGCCCTGGATCGGCTCGAACCATTCCTCAACAGCAATTCGTGGGCGGCCAGCCCCGGGCTGGACACCCGCGAATTGCTCTAGACGATGCGCTCCCGGATCTTGGCCGAGACGACGTCCATGAGCCACACGGTGGCGGCGATCAGGAGCACCAGGGTGCCCACCTCCCCCCACTCGCCGAGGTCGACGCGGGGCTTGAGGATGTAGCCGATGCCGCCGCCGCCCACGAAGCCGATGATGGTGGACATGCGGACGTTGATGTCCCAGCGGTAGATGGTGAAGGAGAGGAAGGGCGGGATCACCTGCGGCACGACGCCGTAGCGCAGCACCTGCAGGGTCGAGGCACCGGTGGCGGTGATGGCGTCCATCGGCCCGGTGT
>DATIVB010000683.1:0-7749 GCA_035466375.1 Chondromyces sp. | reverse complement strand
GCCGGCTCGACGTCGTTGCGGGGCGCAAGCGGTGACGGCACGTCCTTCCGGAGCGGCACCGCCACCAGCTGCGTCGGGTTGGCATAGACCCAGGTCGGGTCGAAGTCCGAGTACAGGGGCTCGAAGGACCGGTCGGAGAGGTAGTAGAGGTACTTCCCCTCGGGGTCGAAAACCGGATCGGAGGCACCGACGAATCCCGCCGTCACCTGGTGCCGCTCGCCCGAGGCCGTGTCGAAGAGGAAGATCGCCGACTGGCGGTTGTCGAGACCGCGCGAGTAGGCGATCCAGCGGCTGTCGGCGGACCAGCTGACGGTGAAGGCCTGCAGTCCGGGGTGGGTCATCCACAGACCCTGGTCGATCCGGGTCAGGGTGCGTGAGGCCACGTCGAACAGATGGAGGACCTTGAGGTTGTCGATGAAGACGATTTTCGAGCTGTCCGGCGACCACATCGGCGTGTACCGGAAGCCGGGACCCATCCCGGTCAGAGTCTCCTCCTGCCCGGAGCCGTCGGCCGGACGAACGGTGAGCTCGTACTCGCCGCTGCGGTCGGAGAAGTAAGCGATCAGCCGGCCGTCGGGCGACCACGAGGGGTGTCTCTCGGCTGATCCCGAGGTGCGGGTGAGGTTGCGGACCACGCCGTGCTCCGCCGGCAGGCTGAAGATCTCGCCGCGGGCCTCCAGCAGCGCGCGCTTGCCGGACGGCGAGATGGTCCCGCCAACCACGTTCGAGCCCACCTTGGCGACCCGGGGCAACAGGGTCGCGCGGTCGGTGACGACGTGCACCTCGACCGGCTCCGCGGTCTCGGTCGCGAGGTCCATCAGGTACAGCCGGCCGCCGTTCTCGAACACCATGTCGTCCGGACCGATGGCGGGGAAGTGGATGTCGAAGTCGGTGAAGAAGGTCACCTGGCGCACGCTGCCGGTGGTGAGATCGTGGGCCCAGATGTTGGCCCGAAAGGCGTCGTCCCGGTCGGAGAGGAAGTACAGCGTCGAGCCGTGCCACATCGGCTGCCCGTCGTTGGCGTCGTCGGCGGTCAGGTTCCGCGCCGTATGATCGTCGAGGCCGAACAGCCAGACGTCCGGCGCGGTGCCGCCGCGGTAGCGCTTCCAGGTCCGGAACTCGCGCGACAGGAACTGGTAGGCCAGGGTGGCGCCGTCATCCGAGATCGCGCCGAACTCGCCGTACGGCACCGGCAGGGCCTCGGGCAGACCGCCTCTCACGGGCACCCGGTAGAGCTTGGCGAAGCGCTGCTTCTCGGAGCTCATGGTGGTGGCGTAGAGGATCGAGCGGCCGTCCGGGAACCAGTCCAGCATCCGGTCCGGGTCCGGGTGGTGGGTGAGACGGGTCGGCAGCCCGCCGCCCGCCGGCATCACGTAGATGTCGGAGTTGCCGTCGTAGTTGCCGGTGAAAGCGATCATCGAGCCGTCGGGCGAGAACCGCGGAAAGCTCTCCTCGCCGGCCGGGGTGCTCAGGCGCTGGGCGGTGCCGCCCTCCTTGGCGACGACCCAGATGTCACCGCCGTAGACGAAGGTGATCCGTGTGGCGGAGACGTCGGGCTGCTGCAGCAGCCTGGCGTCGATCTGGGCATGGCTCGAGACGGCCGCGAGCAGGGCGGCCGCCGCAACGGCGGCGATTCGCGCAGCTTGGAGCATCGGATCCCCCCTGGAACGATATCGCGCCGCCCGGCTCGAGGCGGGCGACGGCTTCCGAATTCTACGGCAGCCGTCCGAGTTTGTTCTGGAACGCGGATGCCGCCGCAGCGCAACCGCCGATGACCGTGCCGAAAAAAGACGATATTCTTGAAACTGGGTGCCGAGACCGCCCGGCCGTCGCCGGGCGGCGTGGGAGCCTGGGGAAGGAGCCACCCGACACAGCATGGGTACGAAACCGATGTCGCTCGGCGAGCAGTGGCGGATCTACCGCCTGGAAGGCATGCAGTCCCTGCAGAACCGGTCGAAGGACCAGGCCGACGAGACGAAACGGCTCAAGAAGCTGGTCAAACTGAACGAGCGCGACGGCCGGCTCGAGATCGCCGTCGACAACCCGCTGGTGCTCAACGTCTCCGTGCTGCCGCCGGCGTGGGAGCGCACGAGCGCCCACCGGCAGCTCCTGGACCGCCTGGCCGAGGAGAAGAAGCGGCGTACCGTGGCCCTCGCCTACCCGCACGGAGACGGCTGGTGGCTCGAGATGTGGTCGGCCTCCACCTCCGGCATCTACGACCTCGGCGAAAGCGTCAACCCGGTCGAGGCGATCGTCCGGGCGGCCCGGCTCACCCGGGTGCGGATGATCCACGTCGAGAACCTCAACGGGCTGCCACCGCACCTCGTGCAGAGCCTCGAGGAGCGCGACTACGAAATCCTGCTCTCCCTGCACGACTTCGCCCCGTTCTGCGCCCGGCCCTACCTGATCGAGCAGAAGACCGGGAGGTTCTGCGACTACTGTACCGACCTCGCCCGCTGCGCGGCCTGCCTGCAGGGCGTCGACCTCGGTGTCTCGAAGACCCAGGCGGACTACCGCAAGGTGGGCGCCGAGGCACTGCGCCGGGCGCGCGTCCTGATCTTCCCCTCCGCCTTCATGCAGCGCCGCTTCGCGGAGCTCTTCCCGCGCCGGCAGGCCGGCCAGCACGAGGTCGTCGTCGCGCCGGCGACCGAGCGGCCCGAGGTCGAGCCGTGGCCCAGGGACCGCCTCAACATCGCCTTCGTAGGAGGCGTTCACCGGCACACCGGGGGTGCGCTCATCGCGCCGACCGTGGACCTGATGAGGAAGCGCAACCCCAAGCTCAACGCCTTCGTCTACGGCACGGGCGACGAGGCCCTGCTGGGCGAGCTTCGCAAGACCAAGGGCTGCAGGGTCGTCGGCCACTACCGGCCCGGCACCCTGGCGACCCTGCTGGCGCGGGACAGGATCGCGGTCGCGGTGGTGCCCTCGATCTGGCCGGACCCCTACGCCGTCGAGGTCGACGAGTGCCTGGCGGCGGCGGTCCCGGTGGTGGTGTTCGAGGTCGGGGCGGCGGCCGACCGCCTCAATTTCTGGGAGGTCGGCCGCGTGGTTCGCCCACAGCACGGACCTCCCGGGCTGGTGACCGCGGTCTTCGAGACCATCGGCCGCTCACTCGGCGTTCCGGCCGACATCATCAAGGCGATCCCCTCGACCGCCCGCACCGCGCGGCGGATGACCGATCTTTACAAGGGGCTTCGGGTCCGCATCAGATAGTCACGGGGTTGCCGCACGCGCACGGACGGTCTCAGGCCGCGGCCGGCAGCAGCTCCTCCTCAGCGGGCGCAGGCGCCGCCTCCAGGGGCTCGGTGCCATCGGGATACACCGCCGTGAAGCTGTCGCCCTCGATGATCAGCGCCGACGGCCGTCCGCCGTAGACCTCGGACAGCATGCCGGTGTCGATCAGGATGACCCGCCCGTCGAGGCGGGTCTCGATGCGCCAGGACTTCTGCGGCGTGTGGCCGCCCACCATCCGCTCGGCCCCGACGGCGCGCAGCCGGTCCACGAAGGCGGCGACCCGCGCCGCCTCGTCAGGTCCGTTCTCCGCGCCCGCGTCCGCGGTTGCGTAGATGTCCTCGTCCTCGTCTCCCGCGCCGCCCCCGCCGGCCATCGCGTCCTTTTCGGCACCGAGCGTCGCCGCGCCGCGGTACCACAGCGGCCCGTCGGAGCCGTAGATCAGCCATCCGTCGGCGCCCGCGAGGCCCGCCAGCTCCGGGCCGGCCTGCTCGAGCTCCCGATACACGATCAGCATGTCGGGGAGCCCCACGTGCGGCGGGATGAGCCCCGCCTCGATCATGTGCCGCCGGCTCCGGTCGTAGGCTTCCAGCTCGGACGCGACCTTGGCGTTGATCTGCTCGACGCTCAGACCCTCGACCGCCGGGCCGAGCCCGGCGTGGATGAAGAGCGTGTCCTGCTCCACGAGCGCGACCGGCAGGGTGCGCAGCCAGCTCCCGTAGCGGCCGTCGGGGCCGATCGCCTCCTCGTACTCGATGCGGCCCGGCGGATAGAGCTGCATCCACTTCTCCCTGAGCTCGTCGGTGATCACCGGCCGCGCCAGGCCGGCCGCGGCGGCGCGCTTCTCGAGGTACCTCCTGAAGTCCTTGAACCCCTGCTTGCGCCGCTTCTCGGACTGCTCGTCGGCGAGGCGCGCGTAGATCTCAGGGTTCACGTCGCGAAAGAAGCCGATCAGGTTCATGCCCTCGTGGTTGCCGAGCAGCACCTCGACCCGGCCGCCGGCAGCGGCCGCCTCCTCCTGGAGCCGCATCAGCAGGTCCATGACCTCGAAGACCTCGAGCCCGCGGTCGAAGAGGTCGCCGGTCTGGATGAAGATCGCCGAGCCGCCGATCCAGTGCGTTTCCGCATCGATCAGCCCCGCCTCCTGCAGGATCGTCACCAGCTGGCCGTAGGCGCCGTGCACGTCGCCCACAGCGACGATCCGCTGCTCTGCGGCAGCGGCCGGCAGAGTTGAAAAGAAACCCGCGGCCGCCAGCGCCGCGATCACGATCTTCAGGGCCTGGTATCGCATGCTCGCTCTCCCGCCCCGGATAACCGCTCGGGAACCGTTCCTGTTCCGCTATACGGCGTCAGCGCGCCCACGAAAGGCGGTTCCGGCGACCATGACCAGAGTGCTGGCTGCCAGGGCGAACGTCGCGGGCACGGCCGGGTTGTTGTGGTAGGCGCCGATGCCGCCGTAGTAGATCCCGAAGTGCACGACAAGCGCGGTGGCCGCCGACGCAAGGGCCACCCGCGGCGCCGCGCGGTCGGAGAAAATGCCGAAGAGCACCGGCGCGAAGGTCGCCGCGAAAAGCCCGTACACGCCGTTCTGGGCGAATATCGCCACCGACAGCGACGGCGCCACGATCTGCCGCCACGACAGCAGCAGGGTGATCGGCGCCAGGGCGACCAGGAAGACCCTCCCCACCTTGAGCAGCAGCGGGCGCAGGCGCTCGGGCGTGAGCCCCCGGGCGCGGGCGATGGTGCCGAAGAAGTCGTTGCCGAAGATCGTGGCCAGCGCCAGGATCACGCCCTCGAGGGTCGAGAAGCCGGCGGCCAGCACCCCGAGCATGATGAAGGCGCGCAGACCGGGCGCGAAGGTGGCGGTGATGTAGGTCGCCACCACCCGGTCGGGTGGCACCTCGGCGCCGAGTGAGAGGCGGGCGTACAGGCCCACCAGCATCGCCGAGGTGAAGATCGTTCCCGCCAGCATGGCGGTGACGAGGTAGGTGTTGACATCGCGCTCCGACCGCAGGTACAGCGACTTGGAGATGATGTGCGGCTGCATGATGATGGCGAGACCGATGACGAAGTTCGCCACCACCACCTCGAACAGGTCGCGGAACAGCAGGCTGTCCGGGTTCGTCATGCTGCCGTAGTGCGGCGCGACCGCGTCGAGGCGGGCGAAGAACCCCGGCAGCCCGTCGGCGAACACGGCCGCCCCCGAGGCGACCAGGATCAGCGCCACCGCGAGCATGGTCAGTGCCTGGACGCTGTTCGACCAGACGTGCAGGCTCGCGCCGCCGAAGAGGATGTAACCGAAGGTGAAGATCACCACCATCAGCAGCGCCGGCCACATACCGATCTGCAGCACGCTCATCAGCACCAGCGCCAACGCGGTGACGATGAGCACCAGGAAGGTGATCTGCAACATGCTCGCGAGGGCGAAGAACACCGTCAGGCGGCGATCTCCGTAGCGCTCGCCCAGCCACTGCGGCACCGTGAGCACCGTGAACCGATCGCCGACCCTTCGGAATCGCTTGCTGGTCACCACGAGGCCGATGAAGATCCCGAGCGGCGCCGCCAGGCCGTAACCCACGACCCCCGCCCAGCCATAGGCGTGGATCAGTCCCGGGTTGATGACGAAGGTCGCGACCGACGTCATGTTGGCGGCCAACGACAGACCGACGAAGAACGGCGGCACCCGCCGGCTGCCGACCGAAAACGACTCGATGTCCGACGAGCGCCGCCGGTTGCGCCAGGCGAGGAAGACGATCACGGACGCGTAGGCGATGAGAAGAAGCCACGGAAGCAGGGTTTCATTCAACGGTTCACCCCCGGACGAGCGCTGCAGTCGTTCGTCACCCAAATCTCGTGATCGTCGAGTTTTGAGTTCTCAGTTTTGAGTTTTGAGTTCCCGCCCCTGCCCCCCGGTTCGGCGGGAGGGCGGTGGATAACTCAAAACTCATAACTCAAAACTCAACACTCAACACTACCGAAGTTCCTGGTACCACCGCAGGAGGCACGACGTCAGCTGGTTGCGCGGGTTGAGGTTGAGGGCGCGGCTCGTCCGCTCGGCGGCCATCAGCGCCGCCGCCAGGCGCACCAGGTCCTCGCCGGCCGGCTCGTCCTCGAGCTCGCACGCCATCTCGAGCCCCACCGCGGCGGTGGCGGCGAAGGGCGGCACGCCGTCCGGCAGCGCATGAGGCAGGCGCAGTAGGCCGCGGCACTCACCGCCGAGACCCGCGGCCAGCGCGGCCCGTACCACGTCCACGGCGCCGTCCACGTCCGCACCGGTGAGCCCGGTCGCACCCAGCTCCGGCAGGGAGCCCTCTCCGGACAGGCTCCGCGCCACCGCCACCACCCCGGGCAGGCTCAGCTGCTGGCAGCGCGAGCGGATGGTCGGAAGCACCGCCTGCGGGTTGGCCGCGAGGAGAAGGAACACGGCGTGGTCGGGAGGCTCCTCGAACGTCTTCAGGCACGCGTTCGCGCTTGCCTTCGGAAAGTGCTCCTCCTCGACCCCGTCGAAGATCCACACCCGCCGCCGGCCCTCGTAGGGACGCGAGCCCACGACCTCCACCACCTCCTTGCGCAGCGGGTCGATCTTGATGACGCGGCCCCGGCCCTCGGGCATGATCGCCACCACGTCCGGGTGCAGCCCGCGCCGCACCCGATTCGCGCACGGGCTCTCTTCCCAGGGCCTGGACTGCCCGTCGCAGGTCAGCAGCACCGCGGCCTCCACCGCCGCGAGCTCGCGGCCGAGCCCCCGGGGGCCCACCAACAGCAGCGCGTGCGGCAGCCGGTCGCGATCCCTGGCCAGCAGCAGCCGATCGAGCGCCGGCTCGACGACGGCGCCCCAGCGCTCCCGGTCGAGGATCTCCGGGCCCCACCAGCGGGCTTCGGGCTCGCTCACCGCAGGGCCTCGGGGAGGACCGGCCGGATCCTGGCGAAGACCTTCTCCGCCGGGCCGGCGGCGTCGATCACCCGCACCCGGTCGGGCTCGCGCCGCGCGAGCTCGAGATACCCCTCGCGGACGAGGCGGTGGAAGGCCGCCGGCTCGTCGTCGAGGCGGCTCTCGTGGTTGTTGCCCTCCGCATTGCGGGTGTGCGCCCGGGCGAGGGCCTTCGCGGGGTCGAGGTCGAAGACCAGCGTCAGGTTCGGCTCGAGGCCGCCGGTGGCGAGGCGATTGAGCGCCGCCACCTCGTCCCAGCCGAGCCCGCGCACCGCGCCCTGGTAGACCAGCGACGAGTCGGTGAAGCGGTCGCAGAGCACGACCGCTCCCGCCTCGAGCGCCGGCCGGATCACCCGTTCCACGTGGTCGCGACGGGCCGCCTCCAACAGGAAGATCTCGCTCAGTCCGTCGGGCTCGAGCGCGGGGTCGAGCAGGATCGCCCGCACCGCGTCGGCGAGCGCGGTGCCCCCCGGCTCACGGGTCAGGACCGTGCGGTGTCCGAGAGTGCGCAGCCACTCGTCGAGCAGGCCGAGTTGGGTCGATTTGCCCGTCCCCTCGCCCCCCTCGAACGTGATGAACCAACCCGT
>DATIVB010000682.1:0-5812 GCA_035466375.1 Chondromyces sp. | reverse complement strand
CCGACGGAGTCGAGGTTGACGGTGCCGCTGCTGCTGACCACCAGCCCGCCGCCGCCGGCCGCCACACCGATGTCGCCGATGATGTCGAACGTGAAAATCGCTCCGGCATTACCCACCAGGGTGATCGCCGTGCCGCTGCCGGCGGCGAGGGTCGGGGCCGTTCCCCGGAGGTCGAGCGTACCGGCGAAGCCCGACACGTCCAGCAACCGTCCGCCGGCGAGCGCCAGTGACGAGCCTTGCGTGAAGTCGAGGTCGGCACTGCCGCCGGCGATGCGGAGGGCGGTGCCGGTGGTCGTCGTCATGGCGGGGGAGGCGATGCTGGAGGATGCGAAGGTGAAGGACCCGGTCTGGCCGGCGAGGTCGAGGCCGCCGCCCGAGGCCGAAGGCCGGATGTCCACGGTGTCCACCAGCACGTTGCCGCCCGAGCCGTTGCCCGCGAGCGCCGCGCCCGCGGTAGACGTCAGCGTGACGCCCGCGACGACCACGTCGTCGGCCAGCGCGATGACGTGGCCGCCGGCATTGGCCAGCGTCGGCGCGCCGCCGGCCGCCTCGATGGTCTGGCCGCCGAGCACGAGGTCCACGCCGCCGCCCACCAGTTGCTGCCCCGCCGTGAGCTGCAGCCCGCCGCCGTACGTGTCGTCGCCCAGACGGACGCGGATCACGTCGCCCGGCAACGAGGCGGCCTGCACCTGGGCCAGGGTCTCGAAGGGATCGGCCTGGGTGCCCGCGAAGGGGCCGGCGTGCGAGTTGTCGACGAACCAGACCCGGCCCTCGACCACGACCGCCGCCGTCCCGGTGGCGGTCCGCTCGGGCGTGTCGCCGTCGACGATCGCGTAGTCGAAGCTGTCGACCCCGGTGAAGCCGGTCGGCGGGGTGTAGGTGAAGCCGCCGTCCACCGCGAGCTCCACGGCGCCGCCCTGAGCCGTCGTCAACGAAAGGCTCGCGGAGTCGACCGCCACCGCGCCGCCGTCGGGGTCGCTGTCGTTGGCCAGCACACCGGGGGCGGCGACCACCAATGCGACATTGCCCACCGCGCTGTAGGTGTCACGCTGGGCCACGGGCGAAATCGCGATCGATCCCGGCACCAGCTCGGCGTTGGCGTCGATGACGTCGTCGAGCGTCACGGCGGCGGCCGCGGCGCCGGTGTTGGTGATGGTGATGGTGTAGCGGACGGTCTCGCCGGGGTCGGCCAGCCCGTCGCCGTCGCCGTCGATGAGGGTGTCGGTCTTGGTGGCGTCGGCCTGTAGGAGTCGCGGCGGAACTGCCGTCAGGGCGTCGATCTGGAGGGTTGAACCCCGAGTGCGGAGCCGCAGCACCACCGCCGTCGCGGCGCTGAAGTCGGCCGCCCCGGCGGAGCCGGTGGCCACGAAGTCGTTCTCGAAGGACACCACGAAGGAGGCCTGGGCCGCGACCGCCGGCAGCACGAGCGCCGCGCGCGACGCCTCCTCAGGCGAGCTGTGGACCTCGATCTCCACCTCGATGCCGGCCGCGGAGGCCGCCGCCACCAGCAGCTCCAGGCCGGTGTCGGCACCGCCCGCCGTGAGGTCCACGCCGCCCAGCCCGGCTGCGGTGTCGAGGACCGCGGGGTCCCCGTCGGACCCGTCCCACGACAGCAGCAGTTCACCGCGCATGCCGGCGTCGGCGGAGAGGCTCAGCTGACCCGCGTCCACCTCGGCGGAGACCGTGCCCCCCGCGCCCTTCTCGAGGAGGCGGAGGAGCAGGCCGCGCTCGCCGCCGAGGCCGGCAGCCGCTGACGATGCCGCGGTGTCACCGACGTTATTCGCCGCCGCCACGAGCGCGAGCTCAGCCTGTGCGACGTTGAAGTCATCGATCGTCTGTGCCGCGGCGGTGGACGGACCGACTCCCGCGCCGCCCAGGACGAGCAGCGCCAGGACGGCGATCGCGGTGCGGTGCAGCTCATACCGGCGCACGGCTCACCTCACCTTGCGCAGCAGGAGCGCCGCGCCGCCGAGCGTCAGGAGACCGATCAGCACCGCCGCACCCACCGGCTGCAGATCGGGGATCGCGGCCGCCGCGAGCTCGAGGCCGGCCGCGCGGATCATCCAGTTGCCCGCGACGAAAGCGTCGATGGGCGAGGTCACGGCGTCCGACGGCAGGGACGGCGAGTCCGGCGGGTCGCCGCTCCAGGTGGCGAACCACGAGCGTCCCTGCGGATCGGTGGTGTCGATGGCGGCCGGAAAGGTGTCGGCGGGAACCCCACCGACCACGTAGCGGTTGATCACGCCCACCAGGAGGTCGTTGCCGGCGGGCACGATGATGGCGGGGTCGACGGCGTAGGTGGAGAACGAGGCGCCGTCCACGGCCTGGATCGTGGCGTCCAGGGTCCGCAGCAGGTCGGCGCCGTTGCCGGGGTCGCCGTCCGGATCGCGCCAGACGACGATCTGCACGGCGTCGCCGACGTTCAGCCCGGACGCGGACGGGAACAGGACCTGCACCTCCTGCAGCTCGAAGGCCGCGGCGCCGACGGGGAACCGGTTGAACCACAGGAACTGCGCGCCGGGGACCGAGACGGTGCCCTCCCAGGTGCCGTCGTCGAGGGCCAGTTCGGCGGCGGCGCCCTGCTTGGTCGCGACCGGTGCGGCGGCTACCCCGGACGGTGCGGCGACGAAGACCGGGACCCTCTCGACGGCCAGGGCGCGGCCGGCGGGGGCAGCTGCCGTTGCGGCGGCGATGACTGCCGCAAGGGCTGTCACGAATCGCACGAGAGCTCTCGTGCTGGGCTGCAGATCACGACTCGTGCTCATGGCGTGCCTCCAACCTCTGCCGACCACGCCGAGGTGTCACCGGTCTCGAAGCCGTCGCTGAAGATCCCGCCGCCGCCGTCGAGGAACAGCCTGTCGAGCCTGAGGGTGAAGTCGCTCCCGGTGGGCGTGTTCACCGCGAATGCGCATCGGATCGACTGCCGCCCCGGCCGCGCGGCGACCGTGAGGTCAAACGGCAGCCAGGCGCCGGAGGTATCGCCCAACAGCAGCGTCAGCGACGAGGCGCCGAGCGACGACGTGCAGTCGTCACCGGCGAACGAAGTGCACCTCGCCGTCAGCGAGAGCAACGAGCCGGCGGGCGCCGCGAGCTGGTAGGTCCCGGACAGGCTGCTCTCTCCGCTCGCCACGAGACTGGCGCACTGGCTCGCCTCGTAGGCGGTGTTGACACCGAGCTGGCGGAACTCGAGGCTGCCCGAGAGCGGCGAGCCGGCCGAGTCGATGGCGGAGTGGGCGATCTCGCCCGGCGTCGAAGACTGCAGCAGCCAGGCCTCCGTGCTGCAATCGAAGTGCGCGTTGTCCAGCGCGTTGCCGGGGTCGAGGCGGAAGGTGCGCACGAAGTCGTCGCCGCCGGACCCGTCGCCGTCGCCGTCGAGGGGATTGCCGGCCGTATCGCTGAGCGCGGCGCAGGCCATCAGGCGGTAGAACGAGCCGTCCAACGAGGTCCCGGCGCTGAGGGTCGCCGTCAAGCTGCCGGCGTTCCAGCTCGCCGCCGCCAGGGGCACGCTGACGTCGTCGCCGAAGACCGTGCCGCAGAGATCCGTTGTCAGGTCCTCGTCGGCGCCGGCGCCCACCAGCAAGTAGCTCGCGGGGTTGGTGACGTCGCCGGCCTCGTCGTCCGCCGGCGGGTCGGTCATCCCCTCCGAGAAGGCGATCCGGAAGCCGCGCGCGGTCGCCCTCTCCGGCCGGCAAGGATCGAGCGGCAGCCCGGACGCCGACGGGACGGAGGTCACGCCGAGCACCGTCGGCGGATCGGTGTCGAGCGAAGTGAGCTCGCTCGCGACGTTGTTGCCGAGATCCGGGTCCGTGGTGTCGGAGCTCACCGACACCTGGTTGCTGAGGGTCCCGGTGGCGCCCGCGTCCACCGTGACCTCGATCCCGTAGATCGCGGTCGCTCCGGCGGCGAGGGGGCCGAGGCTGCAGGTGGGTGCTCCGGCGGGGTCCTCGGCGCAGCCGGAGGTGGAGACCAGGGTGACGCCGGCCGGGAGGGTGTCCACCGCGACGACCTCGACAGCATCGGAGGGACCCTGGTTGGTGACGGTGACGGTGTAGCTGAGGGAGTCGCCCGGGCTTACCGGATCCGCGGTGTCGGCCTTTTCGACCTCGAGGTCCGCCGCGGCCAGGACGCCGGTCGTGGCGGTGGCGGTGTTGTTTTCGGCCGTCGGATCCGTGCTGTCGGCGCTGACCGTGGCGGTGTTGCTGAGGACCGTACCGGCCGCGACCGAGGAGTCCACCGCGACGATCAGGGTGGCCTGCGCCTTGGCGCCCGCGGCGAGCGTGCCGAGTGAGCAGGTGGGCGACCCGTTCGGGTCCTCGGTGCAGCCCGAGGAGGACACGAGCGTGGTGCCGGCGGGCAGCGCGTCACTGACGACGACGCCCGGGGCATCGGACGGCCCCAGGTTCTCGACCTCGAGCGTGTAGCTGAGCTCGGTGCCCGCGGTCACCGGGTCCGGTGCGTCGAGCTTCGACAGCCGGAGATTCGCTTCGGAGACCGTCGTCGTGGTCGCCGAGGAGGTGTTGTTGATCAGGTAGGGATCGAAGCGGCTCGAGGTCACGCTGACGTCGATGCCGACATCGCCGGAAGCAGCGGCGTCCACCGCGGCGACGATGGTGAACTGGGCCGAGGCACCGCCCGCGATGCTTCCGATGGAGCAGGTGGGCACGCCCGACGGGTCCTCGGCGCAGCCCGTGCTCGAGACGAAGCTCAGCCCGGCGCCGATCACGGAGGTGACGGCGACGCCCGCGGACGGCTGCAGCCCGCCGTTGCTGACTGTGACCGTGTAGGTGACCTGGGCCCCTGCCGCCACGGGGTTCGGTGCGCCCGTGCAGCTGACCGAGAGATCGGCCGCGTCGGTCAGAGTCAGGGTCGCGTCGCCGGGAGCCGGCGTGTCGGGGTCGTCGGTGGAGACGGTCACTCCCGCGATTTCGATGTCGGCCTGGTTGGAGAGAACGGCGAATGGGGGCGCCAGCGCGCCCACGTCCTTGACCGTGACCTCGAGCTCGATGGTGATCGAGGCCCCGGCCGGGACGGTCCCCAGGGCCACGGTCTGGCTCTCTGCCGCAGCCGCGGCGACGCCGTGAGGCATGACGCGCTGCGCGTCCGGGCGCCGGACGGTTCCGGCGCCGCCCTCGTCCTGCGCCAGTCCAACTGCTGCCCCGAGTGTCAGTACTATCGACGCCACCGTGGACCACGGCCGACGGGCTCTCGACACCGTGAGGTCATCCATGCTGCGTCCCTCCCGACCCGTCCCGACGACCGGCACCGTGTGCAGGAGTGGCGAGAACTCACAGCGACGTCGGCGGCTCTGCTGGAGTGCGCTGGAGAGTGCGGCGACCTGGTCCTTTCCACCTTACCACGGGTGTCGAGGGCCGGCCCCCGCAGCGGTCGCCTGCGATCACGACGTGTCGGCAGTGATCCTGGGGCCCGCTACCCGCCGGCGGCGACATCGAGCCGGCAGCGAACCCAACCGTCTCCCGAAGCCTCCTCCACGGCCGCCGCCCCGACCAGCTGCACCCGCGCGGGGTCGATTCCGTTGCCGTCGACCAGGAAGGCCCGGATGGCCTCGGCGCGCGCCGTGCCGAGCCCCTCGATGGCCGCCGGGTCCAGGGGCTGCCCCTCGACCAGGGCGCTTCGCAGGTCGCGGTAGTAAGCGGTCTCGTCGATGAGCGGCTCCGCCGCCTCGGCGGTCTCGGCGCCGTCCTCGGCGGCAGGCGCGGTGGTGTGCCGGACGCGCAGTGCGGCGACCTGCTCGGCGCCCAGGCTCTCGCCGGCCAGACTCTCGAGCAGCTCGAGCGAGGCCGTCAGCTCCTGG
>DATIVB010000681.1:0-5345 GCA_035466375.1 Chondromyces sp. | reverse complement strand
ATCGTCGCATTTCATGTCCGCAGCGCCTTTCGCAAGAGCCTCCGTGCCCGGTGCAGCTGGGCCTTTGAGGTGCCGACCGCGATGCCGGTGAGCCGCGAGATCTCGCGGTGTTTGAACCCCTCCACGTCGTGCAGTACGAAGACCGCCCGCAACCCGTCGGGCAGCGTCCCGATCGCGCGCTCGAGATCGATCGCCGCCGCGGGGTTCGGCGTCGGTGCCGGCGGCTCGGCAAGGTCTTCCGCAGCGGCACCCCCGTCCCCGACCTCCCGACGACCCGCGCCCCGGAGGTGGGCGAGGACGACGTTGACGGTCACCCGGTGGAGCCAGGTGGAGAAGGCGCTTTCGCCGCGGAAGCTCCGCAGCTTCTGCCATGCGCGGACGAAGCTCTCCTGGACCAGTTCCTCAGCGAGCTGTGCGTCGCCCGTCATCCGCAGGCACAGCGCGTAGGACCTGCCGACGTGGTCGCGATAGAGCTCTTCGAAAGCCCCGACGTCGCCGGCCGCGGCGCGGGCGACGAGGCTCGAGGGAGCCGGACCGGCATCGTCGCGTCGGGCTGTCACGACCCGAGGTCGAACCGGGGCTGCGGTGCAGGACGAGAGTGTTGCCACATCATTGAGATGCCCGTCGTGTGCGAATGGTTGCAGAGGCCCCTCGACCAGCCGCCGCGAACCACGCCCCCCGTTGGACGCGGGAATCCCCGGGTCGCGGCCGCGGTTTGCGGCTGGAGGGAGGCGAATGATGAGCGACTCGACGGCGACAACCCGCGGCGTGAAGGTCACGGTGCGCTCGAGCTACGTTGCCGAGCGGTCGCAACCCGCGGCCGGACGCTGGTTCTTCGCCTACCGCATCCGCATCACCAACCGCGGCACCGTCCCGGTGCGCCTCCTCAACCGCCACTGGGTGATCACCGACGCCCACGGCGAGGTGGAGGAGGTGCGCGGACCCGGGGTGGTGGGGGAGCAGCCCACACTCGCCCCCGGCGAGTCCTTCGAGTACACGTCTTTCTGCCCTCTGCCGACCCCGTTCGGAACCATGGAGGGGAGCTACGAGATGGTGACCGCCGACGGCGAGCGATTCTGGGCCGACATCGGCCGCTTCACGCTCAGCGAGCCGCTGGCGGTCAACTGAGCCGCCCCGCTCACGGGCGTCCCGCGGGCTCGGGTTCCGGTGCGCGGTGCGAGCCGCGGGGCGAAACCGCCTCACTCGGCCAGCCCGCGCAGCTCGAGGGCGCGGCAGATGAGGTCGGCCGACCCTCCGAGGCCGAAGCTCACCGAGTTGATGACCATGTCGTAGCAAGTGGCGTCGTCGGGGTCGCAGCGGAAGTGGCGTTTCACGAACTCCCTCCGGCTGCGGTCGATCTCGTCGAGCCTGCCGCCCGCGGCCCGATCGTCGAGCCCCTCGCGTGCGGCCAGGGCCTGCTGCCGCAGATGCCGCGGCGCCAGCACCCGCACCCTCAACCCCGACTGAGGCGGCAACACCAGGTTGGCGCCGCGCCCGACGATGATCACCGGCCCGTCGTAGGCGGCGAGCGCGATCACCCGGCTGAGCAGCGCCACGTACGAGTCCTGGAGCACGAGCCGGGAGTTGAACAAATTGAGCAGGGTCTCCGAGAACCAGCCGACCCTGGTCTCGTCCATCAGCTCGAGGAGCCGCGGCTCGAGCTCGAGGCTCTCCGCCAGGCCCTGCACCAGCTCGCGGTCGAGCACCGGCCAGCCCATGCGCTCTCCGACCCGTTTCGCGATCTCGGCGCCGCCTGATTCCGCCTCACGGGAAATCGTCAGATAAGGGCCGAGGACCGGCTCCTCGGCGGCCGCGGACGGGGACGCCGCCCGTTCGAGCACCGCCTGCAGGCGCATCCGGAAGTCGGCGGGTTCCGCAGCCACTGCGCCGAGCGTCTTCCTCATGGCCACTCCCTCCCTGATGACAAGATACGGTCCGCAGGCGGCCTTCGCCACTGGAGGCGCGGACGCGTCTCGGATTGTGTACAATGGTGGCAGCGCATCGTGAACAAGCGGTGGTTCCCGGGGAGGCGGCAAACGCTGCGCGGCGTTGGTGCCGCGGCTGTGGTGCACCTGACCGGGCCCGCGGGGCGTCGGCCGAGCCCTGACGGCCGCGCGGAGGTGGTGTGATCGGTCGTACGATCTCTCACTACCGGGTTCAGGAGCGACTCGGCGGCGGCGGCATGGGGCTCGTCTACCGCGCCCGGGACACCCGTCTCGACCGCGACGTGGCGCTCAAGTTCCTGCCCCCGGAGTGGAGTCACGAGGCGCTGCTGCGCGAACGTTTCTCGCGCGAGGCCAGGGCCGCCTCGGCGCTCGATCACCCGCACATCTGCACGGTCTACGACATCGGCGAGACCGACGAAGGCCAGCTCTTCATCGCCATGGCCTACTGTCCCGGGCAGACCCTCAAGCAGAGCATCCACGAGGGCCCGATGCCGATCGGCCAGGCCGTCGACTACGCGATCCAGATCGCCGAGGCGCTCGAGAGCGCGCACGAAGCCGGGATCGTGCACCGCGACATCAAACCGGCGAACATCCTGATCAGCGACCGCGACCAGCTGAAGGTCGTGGACTTCGGGCTCGCGAAGCTGGCCGGCGAGGCGGCGGTGACCCGCGAAGGATCGGTCATCGGGACGCCCGCCTACATGTCGCCCGAACAGGTCAACGGCGAGGATGTCGACGGCCGGAGCGACATCTGGGCCCTCGGCGCCGTGATCTACGAGATGCTGACCGGCCGCCGCGCCTTCGCGGCCGAGCACGAGCGGGCGATCCTGCTGTCGATCCTTTCCCACGATCCGACCCCTCCGGAGAGCGTCCGGCCCGACCTCCCAGCCGAGCTCGCGCGCATCATCCGCCGCTGCCTCAAACGCGATGTCGGGAAACGCTACCAGTCCGCGACGGAGCTCCTGGCCGACCTGCGGCGGTTTCGGGGCGAGATCTCTCCCGCCGAGATCATCACCCAGAGCCTGCCGTCGGCACCCAGGGTCCGCCGCCGCTGGTTGCTCAAGCATCGCGTGCTGCCGGCGGCCGCGGCGATCCTCGTCGTCGGAGTGCTGGGAGCGCTGGTCCTATCGACCCTCGACCGCGGCCGCAACCGCCACCTCCTGGTCCTGCCCTTCGACTGCCACTCCGACGATGCCGAGACCGCCAGCCTCTGCGAGGGCCTGCTCGACACGGTCACCAATCAACTGACCGCCATCCGAAGGTACCGCTCGTCGCTGTCGGTCGTTCCCCTGAGCGAGGTGCGGCGGCAGCGCGTCGCCAGCGCCGACGAGGCGCACCGCATCTTCGGCGTCGACCTCGTGCTCTCGGGGGGCGTGCAGCGCGTGGGCGAGAACCTCCGGGTCTCGCTGCAGCTGGTGGACGCGACCCAGCTGCGGCAGCTCGTCGCGCGCCTGGTCACGACGGGCGACGAGCCCGGCTTCGCCGTCCAGGATCAGGTGGTCGCGGTCGCCGAAGAGATGCTCGAGATCGAGTTGACGCCGCAGGAGCGCCGCGCCATCTCGGCCGGCGGCACCGAAATCCCCGAAGCGGCGCAGCGCCTGCTCGAGGCGCGCGGCGTCGTCGGTCCGAACCCGACGCCAAGCGATCTCGGGCACGCCGCGGAGCTCTTCCGATCCGCGCTCGAGCTCGACCCCGCCTACGCCGATGCCATGGTCGGCCTGGCGGAGGTGTGCGAGCGGCGCTTCGAGTTCGGCGAGGACCCGATCTGGCTCGAGCACGGCCTCTCGTACGCCGAGCGCGCCCTCGACATCGACCCCACCCTGCCGGGGGCCCATCTCGCCGCCGGCCGCTGCGAGCTCGCCCGCCACGCCTACGCCGAGGCCGTGAAGCGCTTCGAACGCACTCTCGAGCTCGACCCGCTCAACCTCCCCGCCTACCTGGCGCTCGCCGCCGCCCTCGAGGACGGCGGCGAACCCGAGCGCGCCGGGGTGGTGATCGACCGCGCCCTGCGCACCGGTCCCGACGATTGGCAGACCCACCACCAGGTCGGGAGGTTCTTCTACGAGCGCTTCCAGCTGGAACGGGCGATCGAGCACTTCGAGCGCGTCATCGAGCTCCTGCCCTCGAGCAGCATCGGATACGCCGCCCGCGGCGGCTGCCGGCTCTACCTTGGCAAGCGCAGCGGGGCCCGCGACGACCTCGAACGGGCCATCGCCCTCGGTCCTTCCTACTGGGCCCTCCACAATTATGCCACGCTCGAGTACTACGAGGGCAACTACGCGGCCGCCGCTGAGCGGTACCGGCAGTCACTGGCGATCGACGACACCGACTATGAGGTCTGGGGCGCCCTGGCCGAGGCCCTGCGAGCCGCGAACGCGCCCCCCGCCGACGTCCGCGAAGCCTACGGACGGGCGGCCGAGCTCGCCCGGCAACGCCTCCTCCACGACCCTGTGAGCGTCGCCGATCTCGTGTCCCTCGCCTCCTACAGGGCGCACCTCGGAGAGGCCGACACCGCCCGGGAGCTTCTCGAACGAGCGATCGAGGTCGGCACCGACAATGCCGAGCTCATGTACTTCATCGCCGAGTCCGCAGAGCGCCTCGGCGACCGCGAGCTGGCGCTCGAGTGGGTGAAGAAGGCGCTCGAGGCCGGCTACCCCCTGCAGGTGATCGAGGACTACCCCGACCTCGCGGCCCTCCGTGCCGACCCGAGGTACCGCGGCATCGTCGCCTCGTTCGGCAACGAAGGGCCTTGAGGCCCCGCACCACACGCCACCCGGGCCTGCATGGAGAGAGGCCCTGACATCGAAGGAGGACACCATGACGAGGAACGGTTCACAGGGATTTGCCGCAGCCGCCGCACTTTTGGCCGTCATCCTGATTGTTTCGGCCTGCGGGCCGGAGCAGGCGCCCATCGAAGACCGGGGAGAGACACCCGTCACGGCCGAGCCTGATCCGCCCACCGCACCGACCTACGAGTTCGTGATCGAGGCCGACGAAAAGGGCCCCGAGGGGTGGGGCGTCGTGCCCGAAATCCGGCTCCTGCCGGGCGAGTCCGTGGGGCTCCGTTTCGGCGGTGCGCGGGTGTGGATGCTGATCCCCGACTCCTCGCTCGAGGTCTTCGGAACCGGGGTCCGCAAGGCAGAGGGCGAGGGCTTCACGGCGTTGACCTTCGGCGAGGGCGGCGTGATCCTCCGGCTCCCTGACGCCTACACCGCCGAGAGCCGCGATTTCCACTACTCGGTGCTCGCCCAGGTGGGCGGGGACGAGGGGCGGTGGAGCTACATCCACGGCAACAACCCCCCGCCGAGGATGATCATCGGCGGCTAGCGCTGACCGACGTTCTCGCTGCAACGTTCGACGGATTGAACGTTCGGCTCATCCTGAAATCCGCGGGATGGG
>DATIVB010000680.1:0-3435 GCA_035466375.1 Chondromyces sp. | reverse complement strand
GCTGCCGTCGATCTACGGGGTCCGCGCGGCCGCGGTGGCGAGCTACCCCATGTACCGCGGGGTGGCGGCCCTGGTGGGCATGGAGGTCCTGGAGACCGGCGACGGCTTCGACGGGCAGCTGGACACCGTCGCCGAACGCTGGAGCGACTTCGACTTCTTCTTTCTCCACTTCAAGCCCACCGACAGCGCCGGCGAGGACGGCGACTTCGCCCGCAAGGTCGAGCTCGTCGAAGAGCTGGACCGGGCGGTGCCGCGGCTCCTCGAGCTGGAGCCGGACGTGCTGGTGGTCACCGGGGACCACTCGACGCCGTCTGTGCTGCGCAGCCACAGCTGGCACCCGGTGCCGGTGCTGTTGTGGTCCGACACCTGCCGCCCCGACGGCGTCGAACGGTTCGGCGAGCGCGCCTGCGTCGCCGGCGGCCTCGGGCCCCGGCTGCCCGCCACCGGCCTGATGCCCCTGGCCTTCGCGCACGCGGGCCGTCTGGCCAAGTTCGGCGCCTGATGTGGCGCGGCGGCTACCCGACCTCGATGCGGCGGCCCCGGGGTCGATTCGAGACGCGGTGACTCCACGGACTGGGGCGCTGCCCCATGGCGGCGGGCCGCAGTCATTGCCACCCTGAACCGGGAAGGGAGAGAGACCATGGCCGTCGACTGGGAATCTCCGCCGTATACGCTGCCCGCCGAAGAGGTAATCGAGCGCCTCGAGGTCGATGACGAGCGCGGGCTCGACTCCGAAGAGGCGGAGCGGCGCCGCGAGAGCCACGGCTGGAACCGGCTCGAGGCGGCCGAGCGGCGCAGCGCGTGGCGCATCCTGGCGGAGCAGTTCGCCAGCGTCGTGCTGCTCCTGCTGGCCGCGGCCGCGGGCGTCGCGTTCGCCCTCTCCCACTGGACCGAGGCGATCGCGATCCTGGCGGTGCTGGTGGTCAATATCGCCATCGCCTTCGTCAGCGAGTGGCGGGCGGTGCGCACCATGGAGGCGCTCCAGGAGCTGGAGCAGCGCGAGGCGACCGTCCTCCGCGAAGGAAGCCGCGAGACGCTGCCGGCAGAGGAGCTGGTGCCGGGCGACATGGTGGTGCTCGGCGCCGAGGAGGTCGTGCCGGCCGACCTTCGACTCCTGGAGGGCGAGCAGCTGCGGGTCGGGGAGGCGGCGTTGACCGGGGAGTCGGTGCCGGTGGCCAAGACCCCGGACCCGGTGGACGGGGACGCGCCCCTCGCCGAGCGCACGTGCATGCTCTACAAGGGGACCTCGATCGCCGAGGGCACCGCGACCGGGGTGGTGGTGGCCACCGGCATGGACACCGAGCTCGGCACCATCTCGTCGTTGGCGTCGCGGGCCTCGTCCAAGGCGACGCCCCTGCAGCAGAACCTGGACCGGCTCGGCCGCCGCCTGGCCTGGGTCACCATCGCGGTGGCGGGGCTGGTGGCGGGCGTCGGTCTGCTGGCCGGCCAGCCGACGGTGCTGATGCTGGAGACGGCGATCGCGCTCGGGGTCGCCGCCATTCCGGAGGGTCTGCCGATCGTGGCCACCATCGCGCTGGCCCGCGGCATGTGGTTGATGGCCCGGCGCGAGGCGGTGGTCAACCGCCTGACCGCGGTGGAGACCCTGGGCGCCACCAGGATCATCTTCACCGACAAGACCGGGACCCTGACCGAGAACCGGATGCAGCTCGTGCGCGTCCGGACCGAGCACGACGAGCACCGCCTCGAGGGCGACGGGCTGCCGGACGACGACCTGGCGCGGCGAGCTGTGGAGATCGGCGTTCTGTGCAACAACGCCGATCTCGAGGACGGCGGGCACGGCGACCCGACCGAGATCGCGCTGCTCGAGGGCGGTGCGGCGGGCGGGCTCGACCGCGACTCGCTGCTCGAGGAGCTGCCCGAGATCCGCGAGGAGAGCTTCGACCCCAGGGTCATGATGATGGCGACCTTCCACCGCGAGGACGACCGGGTCCGCGTCGCGGTCAAGGGCGCGCCGGACGCGGTCCTCGAGGCGTCCACGAGCTACGCCACCGCCGTCGACGAGGCCGAGGACCTCGGCGACGAAGCGCGCGATCGCTGGCGGGAGCGCAACCGCGAGCTGGCCCGGCAGGGGCTGCGGGTGATCGCCGTCGCCGACCGCGAGGCCTCCGACGACGAGGGCGATCCCTACCGCGAGCTCCGGATGCTCGGCCTGGTGGGCCTCCTCGACCCGCCCCGCGAGGGGGTCCGCGAAGCAGTGGAGCAGTGCCGCGAGGCGGGAATCCGGGTGGTGATGGTGACCGGCGACCAGCCCGACACCGCGCGCGCGGTGGCCGCCGAGCTCGGGCTGCTCGACGACGAGGACGCGGATGTGGTGCTCGGGCGGGAGCTCGAGGACGAAGACGCCGACACCGCCGACCGCATCGTCTCGAGCGCGGTCTTCGCCCGGGTCAGCCCGGAGCAGAAGCTGCGCCTGGTGGAGCTATTCCAGGAGCGCGGCGAGACCGTCGCCATGACCGGCGACGGAGTCAACGACGCACCGGCGCTCAAGCAGGCCGACATCGGGGTTGCCATGGGAAGGCGCGGCACCGACGCGGCGCGCCAGGTGTCGGACATGGTGCTGCGCGACGACGCGCTGATGAGCATCGTGGCCGCGGTGCGCCAGGGGCGGATCATCTTCGCCAACATCCGCAAGTCGGTGATGTTCATGCTGTGCACCAACATCGCCGAGGTGGTCGCAGTGGCGGCGGCCTCGGCCGCGGGGCTGCCGCTGCCGCTGCGTCCGCTGCAGATCCTCTACCTCAACGTCTTGACCGACGTCTTCCCGGCCCTCGCGCTGGGGCTCGGGAGGGGCAACCCGAGGGTCATGGAACGGCCGCCGCGGCCGCCGGACGAGCCCGTGCTGACGCGCGGGATGTGGGGCGTCATCGGGGGTTGGAGCGCGGTCATCGCGGGCTGCGTGCTGGCGGCGCTGCTCATCGGCATCCACCGGCTCGATCTCGACCAACCGGCGGCGGTGACCCTCTCCTTCCTCACCATCGCCTTCGGCAAGCTGTGGTTCGTCTTCAACCTCTCCGACCCGGGCTCGCCGCCGCTCGCCAACGACGTCGTGCGCAATCCCCTGGTGTGGGCCGCCATCGCGTTGTGCGCCGGGCTGCTGCTGGTGGCCGTCTACCTGCCGGCGCTCGCCTCGGTGCTCGACACCCGCCGCCCGGACGGCGCGGGTTGGACGGTGGTGCTCGCCCTCAGCGCCGTGCCCTTCGTCATCGGGCAGGGGCTGCGGCTCGTGCAGTGGCTGCGGGCCCGGGATTGATGAGCGCCCCGGCGGCGAGCCGGGGCGCCCGGATCTCAGACGGCCCGCCGTCGCCCGAAGATGAGCGAGGCGATGAACAGGATCAGAAAGACGAAGAACAGGATCTTGGCGATCCCGGCCGCCGCTCCGGCGACGCCCGAGAAACCGAGCCCGCCGGCGACCAG
>DATIVB010000679.1:0-5161 GCA_035466375.1 Chondromyces sp. | reverse complement strand
GGGGAGAGGTCATCGCCCGATCGACCATCAACGCCTTCCGCAAGGACGTGACCGCCAAGTGCTACGGCGGCGACATCACCCGCAAGCGCAAGCTGCTCGAGAAGCAGAAGAAGGGCAAGGCGCGCATGAAGATGGTCGGCGCGGTGGAGATCCCGCAGTCGGCGTTCGTGGCGGTGTTGAAGACGGACAAAGATTGATTTCGGATTTCGGATTTCGGATTTCGGATTCATCCCCCGCCCGCCCCACAAAGGGACCGGCGGCTTCGGTGGTCCAGATCGCCGCGTTCCGCAACTCACTTTCGGTATCGCGTGACCTCGATTTGCTGCAGACGAAGGGGGCGCCTCTGCGGTTGGGTGGGCGGAAATCCGAAATCCGAAATCCGAAATCCGAAATTTCCGGAAGCGGATGAACGAACCGGGTGCACCTCTCGCGGGGCTCTACGTCCACGTTCCGTTCTGCACCTCGGTGTGTCCCTACTGCGACTTCGCGGTCACCATCGCCGGCGAGGCGCGCCGGGACGCCTGGGCGGAGGGGGTGGTCCGGGAAGCCGCCATGTACTCGGCGGGCGGCCTCGAGGTCGAAACCGTGTACTTCGGCGGCGGCACGCCGTCGACGATCCCGTTCGAGCGGCTCGCAGCGATCGCCGCGGGCCTGCGGCGGCACCTCGAGATCAGCTCGGACGCCTGGTGGCACCTGGAAGCCAACCCCGAGGACGTGAGCGCCGAGACCGCCGCCGGCTGGAGGAGCCTGGGCTTCCGCTTCGTGAGCCTCGGCGTGCAGTCCTTCGACGACCGGACGCTGGCCTTCCTCGGTCGGCGCCACTCCGGGGCGCAGGCGGCCGCGGCGGTGGGCCGGCTCCTCGAGGCCGGCTTCGACACCGTCTCGGTCGACCTCATCTACGGGCTCGACGGCCAGAGCGGCGGCGACTGGCGGCGCCAGCTCGAGCTCGCGGTCGGCCTCGGCGTCCACCACCTCAGCTGCTACCAGCTGACGGTTCACGACGGCACGGTCTTCGGCCGCCGCCGCGACCGCGGGCTGCTGCGGGAGCTCGCGGAGGACGACCAGGCCGAGCTCTTCTTCCTCACCCACGAGCTCCTGGCGGACGCCGGCCGGCCCGCCTACGAGGTTTCGAACTTCGCGTCGGCCCCCGAGCACCGATCCCGCCACAACCTCAAGTACTGGACGCACGCGCCGTATCTGGGGCTCGGCCCGTCGGCCCACTCCTTCGCCGGCGGCCGCCGCTGGTGGAACCTGGCGAAGCTCCGCCTCTGGCAGGCGGCCGTCGACGGCGGCGCTCCGCCCGTTGCGGGGGAGGAGCGGCCCACGCCGCGTGAGGCCCTGATCGAGCACCTGATGCTCGGCCTGCGCACCGCGGACGGGATCGATCCGGCAGCGCTCGAGCAGCGCTTCGGCGTCGACATCGTGGCCCGCAACGGAGGCGTTGTCGAGTCCCTGTGCGCTTCCGGCCACCTCGAGCGGAGCGGCGGAAGGCTGCGCCCGACGCTGCGGGGGCTGGCGGTGGCCGACACCCTGGCGAGGTCGTTCGACCTCGAGACCGGCGACGATCGCGGCCCGGCCGCCGTAGACTGAGGGAGGCATGCCCGAGCACCTTCTTCCCGATCCCGAGATGGAGCGCCTGATCCAGGAGATGAACAGGCTCGCGGAGCGCAGCGACGATGCCGCGCCCGAACCGCACGTTCCGGCCCTCGAGCTGGACGAGCCGCAGCTCGGCACGGTGCTCCGCGGCGACGAGCTGCACGGGCTCCTGGCAGCGATGATCGCGCGGCGGGCGAGCGACCTCATCCTGGTGCCGGGCTCGGCGCCCGTCCTGCGGGTCGACGGCCGGCTGCACCGCCTCGAGCTGCCGGCGATCGCAGACGACGGCGTCGGCACTCTGTTCGAGGCCCACCTCGGCGCGCGCTCGCGACGCCTGCTGGCCGAGAGCGGCGCGGCGGACTTCTCCCTGGACTTGCCGGCCGGAGAGGATGCGACGCACGGGGTCCGGCTGCGGGTCAACCTCCACCGCCAGCGCGGGCGCCTGGCGGCCGCGGTGCGCGCGCTGCCGCAGCGGATCCCGAGCCTGGCCGAGCTCGGCCTGCCCGAGCGGCTCGCCGAGCTCGTGCAGGCCGACAACGGTCTCGTCCTGGTCTGCGGGCCGACCGGCTCGGGGAAGTCCACCACCCTGGCCGCGCTTCTCGACCACCTCAACCGGACGCGCTTCTGCCACGTCATCACGATCGAGGAGCCGGTCGAGTATGTGCACGGGAACCGACGCTCGTTGTTCGAGCAGGTAGAGGTCGGACGCGATGCCCCGTCCTTCGCCGCCGCGCTCCGCTCGGCCCTGCGCCGCGACCCGGACGTGATCCTGGTCGGCGAGATGCGCGATCTGGAGACGATGGCGACCGCGATCACCGCCGCCGAGACCGGACACCTGATCCTCTCGACCCTCCACACGGGCGATTGCGCCCAGGCGATCAACCGCATGGTCGACGTCTACCCGGCCGGGCAGCAGAGCCAGGTCCGGCAGCAGCTGTCGCTGTCGCTGCGCGCCGTGGTCTGCCAGCAGCTGGTGCCGACGGCCGATCGGAGGGCGCGGGTGCCCGCAGTCGAGGTGCTGCTCGCGACCTACGCGGTCCGCAACCACATCCGCCGCAGCAATCTCGACCGCCTGTACAACGAGCTGATGGCCGGCCGCGGGCGGGGCATGGTCTCGATGGAGCAGTCGCTGGCCGAGCTGGTGAGGTCGGGCGTCGTCAGTGCGGAGGAGGCGCGCATGCGGAGCTCGCGCTCCGACGAGCTGGAGCGCATCCTGGGCGGCTGAGACGGCGGTCATCGCCGGCTCGATTCCTGCTATCCTCTCGCGGTGCCGGAACTTCCAGCTTCCGCCCCGGACGCGCCCCGCTTTCTGAGCTTCGCGAACGACTCGATGTACGGCGAGCTGGCGGCCGGCCTCGGCCTCGAGGACGCCGCAGGCGAGGCGGCGAGACTGTCCGATCCCGCGTCCTCGGTGGCGACCATCCACTGGGGCAGGAACTACATTTACGCTGCCGAGCTGCCGACCCCGATCGGTCCCCTCGAAGTCGTGGTCAAGCAGTTCCGTAATCAGGGTTGGCGCCGGCGGCTGGACCGCCGCTTCCGGGGGAGCAAGGCGGCGCGCAGCTGGCGGGTGGCCAAGGAGCTGCTGCGGGTCGGCCTGACGACCCCCCGGCCGCTGATGTGGGTGGAGTCGAAAGCGCCGGACGGGCCTTCCTACTTCATCGCCGAGCGGGTGCGCGGCGCCGTCGAGGTGCGCCACTTCTTCCGGCGTCTGGCCGGCGAACCGGGAGGGGAGGACTTTCCCGACGTCGACCCGGCGGCCTTCCTCGCCCGGCTCGGGCGCCTCGCCCGGCGCATCAACGACGCCGGGATCCTCCACCGCGATCTCTCGATGGGCAACATCCTCGCGGTCCCCGGCACAGGAGACGACGGTCTCGAGCTGCACCTGATCGATTTCAACCGAGCCCGGATCGGCCGGCGGCCGGGCACCTACCGTCGGACCCGGGACATCTGCCGGCTGCCGGTGATCGGGGCCGCGCACCGTGCCGCTTTCCTCGGCGGTTACTGGGGCGAGGCGCCGCCGCGCTGGGCCTTCCGCTGGTGGTTCCACGCGGCCTCGGTCCACGCCTACATCCTCAAGCACGCGATCAAGAACCGATTGCGCGGCCTCCGTCTCGGCCGCCGGCACGCGCACGGCGGCTCGCACCACCCGCACATTCCGGCCGCGGCCTCGGGCGCCTCGGCCCGCGACAAGGCGGTGTGGGACCACCTTTCGGACCAGCCGCACCAGCACGCCAGCCGGCTCGAGAAGTGGTCGATCCGGCTCGCCGACAGCCCCTCGCACCTCCGCGATCTGGCGGTGGTCGTGGCATCGGCGGCGCCGGTGTGGCGCCGCTACCGCGAGCTGAGGGCAGCGCGCCACGCGCAGCCGGTGGCGTTCTCGGGAATCGGCCTCGCCGTGCGGCCGTGGCCGCAGGACCTCGAGGGCCAGCTGCGGGAAATCGCCGAGCTGGGCGTGGGACCGGTGATGCTGCGGCTGCACCCGTGGCAGGCGACACACGACGACGAGGAGCGGCTCGCCGCGGCCCTGCAGGCTGCCGGCCACGAGCTCTCCTTCGCGATTCCGCAGAACCGCGAGCTGGTGCGCGACCGGGGACGCTGGCGCGAAGCCGTGGCCGAGATCGCTGAACGCTTCACGCCCTACGGACGGCACTTCCAGGTGGGCCAGGCGATCAACCGCAGCAAGTGGGGCGTCTGGACCCACCAGGAGTACGTCGAGCTCTACCTCGAGGCGGCGGAGATCCTGCGCCGCCGCAGCGGCGTCGAGGTGATGGGTCCGGCGGTGATCGACTTCGAGTTCCAGTCGATCATGGCCCTGGTCAACCGCCGCCTGCCGCAGCTGCGCTTCGACATCGTCTCGAGCCTGCTCTACGTGGACCGGCGGGGCGCGCCCGAGAACCGGCAGATGGGCCTCGACACTGCGGACAAGGTGACCCTGCTGCGCGCCATCGCCGAGGCCGGCCGCTGCTCCGAAGGGCGGTGCTGGATCACCGAGGTCAACTGGCCGCTGTGGGAGGGTCCCCACTCGCCGGCCGGCAAGACGGTCTCGGTGGACGAGGAGGCGCAAGCGGACTACCTGGTGCGCTACTACCTGCTCGCGCTCGGCACCGGGCTCGTGGAACGGGTGTTCTGGTGGCGCCTCATGGCACGCGGTTACGGCCTCATCGCTCCCGGCGGCGACGGCTCGCGGCGCCGCCGCCCCGCGTGGTTCGCCATGCGGACCATGATCGACCGCCTCGAGGGGAGCACATTCCACGGTGGCCTGCCGGCCCCTGACGGCGCGTATCTCTACCGATTCCGCCTCGCCGCCGACTACGAGGTTGTGGTCGGCTGGGCTCCGTCGGGACGGGCGCGGGCCGTTCTGCCGCGTCCGGCAGTCGAGGTCCGCGGCCGTGACGGTGATCGCCTCGAGGGCGCAGGCGGCCGCGAGGTCGAGCTTGGGCCCTCGCCGACCTACTTCCACCTCGAACGGCCGTAACGTCCGACTCAAGCCCCTCCGGCGAAGCCCGAGGACTCACAACTCACATCTCAGTTTTGAGTTATGAGTTTTGTGTTTTTTTTTGAC
>DATIVB010000678.1:0-3829 GCA_035466375.1 Chondromyces sp. | reverse complement strand
CCTCGAGCGCGGCCCCTCGATCCATGGTCAGATCGAGAGTGACGAGCGGAAAGGCGTCGGCGAAGTGCCGCACCGCCCACGTGGTGCACAGCAGCGAGAAGAGCACGAACACCACCCAGAACGCGGGCTTGCGGAACATCTTGGACCTCCCCGTTGGACCCGGTTGTCGCGGCGCGCGACGAGTGTAGCTCAGCGATGGAGGGGTGAAGGGTGAAGGGGTCAAGGGGTCAAGGGGCGAAGGGGTGAAGGGGTGAAGGGGTGAAGGGTCAAGGGTCAAAGGTTAAGGGTTAAGGGTTAAGGGTCAAGGGTCAAGGGTCAAGGGTCAAGGGTCAAGGGTGAGGATCTTAACCTCTTGACCTCTTAACCTCTTGACCTCTTAACCTCTTAACCTCTTGACCTCTTAACCTCTTGACCTCTTAACCTCTTAACCTCCTCACCTCTTAACCTCTTGACCCCTTAACCTCTTGACCTCTTTACCTCGCGGCCACCGCCCAGATCGCAAGCGCCAGCACCCACCAGAAGAAGTGCCACTCGGCATGCTTGACGACGGGCCGCAAGCGGTCGGAGTCGATGCTGCGCCGGAACACCGTGGCGGCCATCAGGACGGCGCCCGCCATGCCGAAGAGGGCGACGGCTCTGAGGTCCCACGGCGCGAGGGCTGCGAACAGCAGCGGGTTGATGCGGTGCGGCGGGATCAGCTTCTTCCAGTAGAGGCCGGCCACCACCACCACCAGCGCGATGGCGACCGCGGCCTCGACGTCGAAAGAGGCGGGCACCGGGATGCGCGACGTCGGCCAGTAGCCTCCTGCGGGCGGGTCGAGCAGCAGCCGGGCGGCGCTCATCGCAGCCCCCGCGACGGCCGCCGCCGACACGGTCCACAGCAGCTTGGTGCGGGCTTCGGGGCGGTCGGCTCGCGGCTCGAGCAGGTAGCTCGCCGCGAACAGCGCGCCGAGCACCCAGGAGCCACCGAGCCATGCCCAGGCCGCGATGACCACCGGCAGCCCGAAGACCTGCTGCGGGCGCTTCTCGAGGTAACGCTCGAGGGAGAACACGGTGGCGCCAAAAAACAGCATCGGCAGCGCCCAGTCGGCACCGAGCACTGCGGGGCGCGCGATCATGGCCGCTGCGAAGAGCAGGACCGAGCACATGATGTGGTCGCGGTTCTTCTTCTTGAGCCCGAGGAAGAGGAAGAAGCTGCCGACGGTTGCGGGGAGCGAGTGCGCCCACGGCGCGCCGCCGTAGATCAGCACGGCGATGACGGTGAAAACCGACGCCATGCCGACGTACTCCATCTTGAGACGGCGTCCCCAGGTCTCGACAGGCCCCGGCTCGTAACCCTCGATAATGCTGTGCGCAGTCTCGGTCACCCGCCCCCTCCCCGGAGACCTGGTTTCGCATCTTGGCCCGGCGGGAGATGGGTGTCAAGAACTCAGAGAACGAATCCTCCAGGTCACGAAATAGGCGCGAACACTGTATTGTTACCGGCGATGATGGCCGGGCAGAGCTCATTTCGCACGGTGGCCGTGACCCTGCTGCTCCTTCCGGGGCTGGTTGCGGCGCTGCCGCCGCAGGGTCCGTGCGGTCTGTGCGAGCGCGGCCTGCCGTGCGCCACCATGGAGCTGGCTGGCGCCGAGCGGCTTGCTCATGGCTGCTGCAGCGGGGCGACCGACGAGACCCCGGGCCAGGCGCCGCAGCAGATCGTGGAGTGCGACTGCGGTCGTCCGGCACCGCCCGCGACGGCGACGGCGCAGGGAGCGGTCCCGGAGCCCGGCGACCCGGGCCCCTCGCGCGGCGCCGCCGACGCCGTCACCGACCGGCACGCGGCGCTCGTCGTCGTGAGCAGCGCGCCTCCGGCGCCACTCCCGTCTCCGCCCCTCTTCCTGGCTGCCTGCGCATTCCTGACCTAGGGTAATTCGCTGCGCGAGTTACTGACGAGGGAGGAGACCGCCTCCTCCCGGCCTTGAAAGGGGTTGGGTATGCGACGACGATTTTTTCATGGAGCGACGCTGTCGGTTCTGCTCGCGGCAGCCGGGATGACGGCCGCGCAGACGGCGCCGGAGGCGGCCCCGGCATCGAATCGGGCGGTGGCCGACCGCATCCTCGAGTCCATCGAAGACCTGCAGTTGCGGATGCTGCTCGGCGAGGTGCTCGAGCGCAACCCCAGGCTGGCGCGCCTGGCGGCCGACGCCGCTGCGACGGCCCAACGGGCGCCGCAGGTCAAGAAACTGCCGGATCCGACGGCGTCCGTGACCTGGTTCGTCATGCCGCCGGAGACGCGGGTGGGACCGCAGCGCGTGTCCGTCAACCTGATGCAGCGCCTGCCGTGGTTCGGGACACTGCAAGTGGACGAGCAGGCCGTCCTGTGGGACGCCGCGGCCGACCGCGCGGTGCTCGAGGCTGCCCGTCTCGAGGTCCTGACGGCGGCTCGGGCGGACTATCACGAGCTGCAGTTCCTGGCGGCCGAAGAGCTTCTGGTGGCGGAGGACCGGGCGACCCTGTCGCACTACGCCGAGCTCGCCCTCGCGCGCTACGCTTCGGGCGTCGGCTTGGACCAGCCGGTGATCAAGATCCAGGCGGAGATCACCCGAATCGGCGTGCGCCTGATCGAGATCGCGGCGCGGCGGTCGGCGGTCGTGGCGAGGCTCAACGCCATGCGCGACCGACCCCAGACGACGCCGGTGCTCGTGGCCGAGCTGGGAACGCCTGACCCGACCACGCTCGAACTCGGAGTGCTGCGGCCCCTCGCCCTCGAGCGCCGCCCGGAAATGGCGGCTGCGTTCGCACGCGTGCAGGCGGCCGCACTACGGGTCGAAAGCTCGAAGAACGAGTATCGTCCGGACCTGGTCTTCGGCCTCAACTACGTCGACGTGGGCGGCCGCGACGATGCCGCGGGGCGGCTCGCTCCGCCCGAGGACAACGGGCAGGACATTCTCGGTCTGACGGGCGGCATCAGCATTCCACTGTGGAAGTCGTCGCTGGCGGCGGGGGTCGAGGAGGGTGTGCAGCGGCGGATCGCCGCCGAGGAGCGCAGCCGCGAGACGACGGCGGCAATCGATGCCGCGCTCGGCGATCTCGCACACCGGATTCCGCTGCTCGAGGAGCAGGTCGAGCTGTACGACGAGGTGCTGATCGTGCAGGCGCGCCAGTCGCTCGAGTCGGCCGAGTCGGCGTACGCCGCCGGCACCGCCGGCGCCCTCGACCTGTTGGATGCCGAGCGTGTCCTGCTGCAGGTGCGGATCGCCGCGGCGCGGGCGCGCGCGGACCTGAATGTCGCCCACGCCAGGCTCGAAGGTGCGGTGGCGGGGCCGTTGGAGGTGGAGTGATGACGGGTTTCAATCAGATCGGCGGATCACGTCCGAGAAACGTTCGAACGTTGGAACGTTGGAACGTTGGAACGTTTTTGCTCCGTGCCGGGGCTCGAGACCGGCGCAATCGGGAACGGGGGAGTGCGACGGTGCGGGCGGTGCTGTGGGTGTTGGTGGGCGCCGCGGTCATGCTCCTGCTGGTGGCGGACCCGCTCGGCGTCAGCCCGGTGGACGGCTGGCTGGGAATGGCGAGGACCGGTGCTGTGGGAGAAGGCGACGGGCACGCCGAGGTGCTGTGGACCTGCCCCATGCACCCGCAGATCCTGCAATCGGAGCCCGGCCAGTGCCCGATCTGCGGGATGGATCTGGTGGCGCTGGAGGACGACGCCACGGGCACGGCTGCGCATCGGGGAGACGAGGAACACGCCGAGGTGCTGTGGACTTGCCCCATGCACCCGCAGATCCTGCAGTCGGATCCTGGCCAGTGCCAGATCTGCGGGATGGATCTGGTGGCGCTGGAGGAC
>DATIVB010000677.1:0-9203 GCA_035466375.1 Chondromyces sp. | reverse complement strand
GCGCAACGGATGACGGAGCTGGCGCCGCAGCACATCGGGGTCGTGCGCGCGGCCGGCCTGCTGCTGTTCGTCGTTTTCGCATTGAAGGCCGCGCTGGTGCCGCTGCACTCGTGGCTGCCCGCTGCCTATGCGAACGCGAATGCGCCGGTGGCCGCCTTGTTCGCCATCATGACGAAGGTCGGGGCCTACGCCATCCTTCGGGTCTCCACGCTGATTTTCGGCGACAGTGGGGTGGACGGCGTCGCGGGGCTCGCCGCGCCGTGGCTGCTGCCGCTGGCTTTGGCGACGATCGTGGTCGGAGCGGTCGGAGTCACGACCAGCGCGAGCCTGTCGAAGATTGCGGCCTTCCTGGTCATCGTCTCCGCGGGAACGCTGCTGACGGCCTTCGGCCTGGGCGGGGTGGAGGCGGTCGCTGCCGGTCTCTATTACCTTCTGCACTCGACCTTCGCCGTCGCCGCCCTGTTCCTCCTGGCGGACGTGATCGGGTCGGCCCGGGGCGAGCTGCACGATCGGCTGGTGGTCGGGCCCGCGCCCGCACGGGCCGACCTCCTGGGCGCTCTCTTCCTGGTGTCGGCGGTTGCCATCGCGGGCGTCCCGCCGTTGTCAGGTTTCCTCGGGAAGCTGCTGGTTCTCGAAGCCAGCCTCGGTGGCCCCTGGATGCCCTCGGTCCTGGGTGTGGTGCTGACGACCAGTCTGGCGATCATCTTCAGCCTGGCGCGCTCGGGCAGTCGGATTTTCTTCGTCGGCGACGAAGGCGTCGCCGCGGCTTCCGGTGTGAGCGGCCGGCTCGACCTCGCCCCGCTGCTGGCGCTGATGGCGATCGGGGGCCTGCTGGTGATCTTCGCCGGTCCGGTCCTGGAGTTCACCCAGGCGACGGCCGAGCAGCTGGCCGATCCGGCGTCCTACGTGCGAGCCGTCATGCCGCATCCTGCAGAGGTCATGACACCATGAGACGCCTGCTGCCGCACCCGATCCTGTCTCTCATGCTGTCGGCCCTGTGGCTGCTGCTGGTCAACGAGATCAGCCTCGGTAACCTGCTGCTGGGCCTGCTGCTGGGCTGGGCGGTTCCTCTGTACACCACGCGCTTCTGGCCGGAAGTCGTGACGATCAGGCGCCCGCTCACGTTGCTGCGGTTTCTGGGAGTGGTGGTCTTCGACATTCTGGTCGCCAACCTGGCCGTCGCCCGGCGGGTGCTCGGCCCTCTCGGGGCGATCCGGCCGGCCTTCATCGAGATGGAGCTCGAGCTGCGCACCGACGTGGCGATCAGCCTGCTGGCGAGCACGGTGTCGCTGACGCCGGGAACCGTGTCGGCGTTTCTCAGCGCGGACCGGAGACGTCTGGTCATTCACAGTCTGCACACCACCGATCCCGGCGAGGTCCTCGCCACGATCAGGCGGCGCTACGAGGCACCGCTCAAGGAAGTCCTGGAATCATGCTGAAGATGGCCCTGCTCGTCGCATTCGGAATGGTCGGAGCTGCCATGGTGCTGGCCCTGTGGCGACTCGTGATCGGTCCCAGCAAACCCGACCGGATTCTGGCGCTCGACACCCTCTACGTGAACACCGTCGCGCTGCTCGTACTGTTCGGAATTCAACTCGCCAGCAACCTCTATTTCGAAGCCGCGCTGCTGATCGCCATGATGGGTTTCGTGGGAACCGCCGCCCTGTGCAAGTACGTGCTGCGCGGCGATCTCATCGAGTGAGGACGGTTCAATGGTCGATCTTCTGCTGTCCATTCTGGTCCTCGTGGGGGCGGCCTTCACCCTCATCGGGTCGCTGGGGCTGGTGCGGCTGCGAGACTTCTACACCCGGCTGCACGGACCCACCAAGGCGACCACCCTCGGAGTCGGCAGCCTGCTGATCGCCTCGGCGCTGTTCTTCAGTCGTCAGGACCAGGGCCTCAGCCTGCACGAAGCGCTGGTGACGGTCTTTCTCTTCATCACGGCTCCGGTCAGTGCACACCTGATGGCGAAGGCGGCGCTGCACCTGCGGTTGACGTCGCTCGTCGGGCTGCCTGCCGATGAGCTTCTCGATGGCGCACGGGAGCGGCGCGTCCCACCCGAGCCGTGAGGAGGCTCGCGCCTGCAGGTCGGCCCGGGCTTCGAGCGAGCTGAAGCAGGCGCTCGCCGAGAAGGACTGCTCAGTCGCGGCCGATCAGGCGGTGCTCGACCTCGTCCCAGTCGAGCACGTCGAGGTCGGGGCAGCGCGCCCCGAGTGGTGAGGCGGAGTACACCTCGAGCCCTGCCAGGTAGGAGTCGAGCGCCTGGCGGACGATCTCGGCCCGGGTGCAGTTGAGGGACCAGGCCGCTTTCTCGACCCGCGCCACCAGGTCATCGGGCAGTCGTGTTGTCAGCTGTGACATGGGAGCCCTCCACACCGTGTGTTGTAGCAAGCTCGAGTCAAACCGCGGTGTGATGCGGGTCACGGCCGCCGCGTTCCGAGCCCGGCGGGGTCGCCGCCGCCCCGCCACCGCTCGAACACGAGGCCGATCGCCTGACCGGCGTCGCCCGCCGTCACAGCGTGACGATGAGCGGCGAGGAGGCGTGGGACGATAGCCGCCGTCCGTCGCTGAAGCCCGATGGGGCGTATCTCGTCTTCGAGTCGGGCGCTTCGAACTTCGTCCCTGACGACACCAATGCCGCACGGGACATCTTCATCGCCTGGGGCCCGGCCGTGGTGTGGTGCGGCGGATTCGAATCGGGCGAGTTGGCGGGCTGGTCGAGCGCGTCGAACTGAGGCGCGGCGGCGGTCAGCCGCGGCGCCTGCGCCGGCGCTCCTCGGGCGTGTCCTGCAGCTCCTGGCGCAGGTAACGGAAGACACCGCCGACGAGGAACAGCGCGATGATCACAAGAACCGCGACCAGCAGGAGGAGCGAGTGCATCGCGGCAGGGTACCACCACCGTGCCCGCCGCAAAGGTGCGTGAGCTCCAAGGAAGCGGTACTCTCGACCGGCAGTGAACCGGACGATTCGCGCGCTGCTCGCCTGGTTGCCGATGGTGGTGATCGCCATCGCCAACGGTTTCGTCCGCGAGACGGTGGTGAGCCCGCATGTCTCCGAGCTGCACGCCCACCAGCTGTCATCCGTGACGCTGGTGCTCCTTTTCGCGCTCTACGTCTGGGGTGTCCGCCGGTTCCTGCGCCTGGCGTCGCGTCGGCATGCGCTGGAGGTCGGAATCCTGTGGCTGGCTCTCACCGTGCTCTTTGAGTTCGGGTTCGGCCACTGGGTGGCCGGCCATCCCTGGGAAAGGCTGCTCGCCGACTACGACCTCGGCGCCGGCCGCCTGTGGGCGCTGGTGCTGCTGTGGGTGGGGCTGGCGCCGCTGGCGGTGTACGACGTCGCGTCGCGGCAGAGGGACTGAACGCGCCGCAGCGGAGGCTCGACGACACGTCGGGGAACCAGGTCTCTGCGCCTCCGTGCGACCCATCGTGCGTCTGGAGGCGCGAACGGTATCAGCTGACCCGTGCCGGATGGAGACCCGTGAGCTGCGGCCGCCGGAGCTGCAGAATCAGTGTAAGATCCATGCCCGAATCAAGGAGGAGGCCCCGATGTACGAGAAGAGCATCGAGCTGCTCAACACTGCGATCGCCGACGAGATCTCGGCCATCCACCAGTACATGTACTTCCACTTTCGGCTGGACGACCTCGGCTATGCCCCGTTGGCCAATCTGCTCAAGATGATCGCCATCCAGGAGATGCAGCACGCCGAGGTGATCGCCGAGCGCATTCTCTTCCTCGGCGGCGAGGTCGTGATGAAGGCCGGTCACGACGTGGAGACGATCCACGAGCCGCAGGCCATGCTCGACAAGGCCAAGGCGCTCGAGCAGGAGTCCATCGTCATGTACAACAAGTTCGCCGTCGAGTGTGCGCAGAACGCGGACTCGGGGTCGAAAAAGGTCTTCGAGGACCTGGTGGCGGCGGAGGAAGGCCACTGGGACCAGTTCGACCGGCAGTCGGACTTCGTCGAGCGCTTCGGCGAGCGTTACCTGGCGCTGCAGAGCTTCCAGGGCGGGCCCCCGGAGGGCGGGGCCGAGTAGCGCGCTTCCGAGTCGGCTCGCGAGGGCTTCACCCGTCGCGGCTGGAAGCCGAATCCCTCCGTTCGAACGTTGCACGTTCCAACGTTGAACGTTCCGACCACCCACCCGGCAGCCGAGACGGCTGCCCCACAAGCCGGACACGCCGCTGCCTCTTGTGGGGCACGCGTCCCGCGTGCCGGGCGGCGGGGGGAACGTTCCAACGTTTCAACGCTTAACGTTCGACGCTTCAAAGTTCGAAAGTTCAGCTCATCCGGAATTGCAGGCGATGCAGAAGTCGGTGAGACCCGCGTCCGAGTCCGCGTGCGAATGGCAGCAACGGTAGGCAGGATCGGTGTTCAGTGACAGTGGCAGATGGCAGTGACAGCCTCAGTGACAGTCTCAGTGGCAGTTTCAGTGACAGTTTCAGTGACAGTTTCAGAGTCAGAGGGCTGCGTCCGTGGCAGAGACCGGGGCAGTCGGCTGGCGGCGCGACCGCGGCATGACCACCTCCGGGTCGACTTTTGGCAGGCACTATCGCCTTTCCAGGCGTCAGCGCGGGCCGTCACAACCACGAAGACACCAAGACACCAAGAAAAACACCAAGGAATCTCTTCGTGAACATCTTGGTGCCTTGGTGTCTTGGTGGTTCAATTTCAGGCGGGTGGGTCTGGACGATCTGTAGGCTCTTCCACCCGCAATGACGCTGCGTGCTGCGGCCGGAGGCTGTCGCTGTCCACTGCCACTGCCACTGTCTCCGGCCACTGCATCTGCCACTCCCACTGCCCCGGAAGCTGTTGACCCCGTGGACCTTCACCGCGACATGCTCAACGGGTGGGTGGGTGAAAATCCGAAATTCGAAATTCGAAATCCGAAATGGGCGGGTGGACGGCATTCCTAATTCCTAATTCCTCATTCCTAATTCAGAACTTGGCCACCCCATATTCCCCGGATGAGCCAAACGTTCTAACGTTCAACGTTTAAACGTTCCAACGTTCCAACGATTCAATAAAGAGCGGGCGCCGAAGCGCCCGCGTGTTCGTCCCGGTCGGTGAGGCTCAGTGCTTGCCGGGCTCGAGCTCGACGCCGCGGCGCTCCCAGGTGGCGTAGGCCTCGAGGGCGATCATCTGCGGGTCGTCGAGCTCGAGGATCTCGCCCTCCAGCGGGTTCTGGATGCACCAGTTGATCATGTCGCGGACGGCCACGACGCCGCCCAGCTGCTGCTGGAACTTGGGGTAGGTTTCGGGGTGGACGTTGGCGGCATTGGGGTGGCACTGCCCGCACGCGACGCCGTTGGTGCCGAGGTCGGGGCTGCCCCACAGGGCGCGCCCTTCCTCGACCACGGTCATGAACTCGCCCTGCCAGCGCTCGACGTCGGCCTCGGTGAACTCGTCGGCCTGCAGGCCGTAGCCGACCAGGAGCAGCGCGGCCCCCACCACGGCGCATGCGGCCCAAATGTGTTTTTTGGCCATTGCTTCCTCCCAGCTCTAATAGTGGATCTGCGGCGGGACCCGGCGTGACGGGTCCTGGAACGTGGTGTCCTCGGGGCGGCCGCTCTCCGGGTTGAAGGCGACGGTGCGGTTGGTGTTGTTGTAGAGGTTGTAGTCCACGGCGATGCGGCCGGAGTCGACATTGATGAACTGCCAGCCGGTGGCGTCGCGCTCGAAGAACGGATTGGCGCGGTTCATGGGCACGGTGAGCTTCGGCATGTAGCTCTCTTCCTGGGCGTAGCTGCTCGGGTACGGCCACGGCCAGGCGGTGGCCATCACCGCATGGAAGCTGATGTTGCCGATCTGGTTATACTGGATCTGGTGGACGTGGACGTAGACCACGGTGGCGTCGGCGAAGGGCGCCAGCAGGGCCTGCACCTCCTCCGCGTCCTCGGTCCAGAAGTTCCAGCCCTTGTAGATCTTCTGGATTGGGGAGTGGGAGAACACCACCACCGGGGTGTCCTTGGCGACCCCCGCGAGGTCCTTGGCGAGCCACTGGCGCTGTTTCTCGCCGACCATGAAGGGCGAGCCGTTGGGGTTGTCGAGGGCGGCCATCTCGAGCATCCGCTGCTCGGCGGTCGGCCAGCGCTCGAAGGTCCACTCGTCGTAGGTCACGATCGAGTTCAGCACGACGAAGTGCACGCCCTTGTGGTCGAAGCTGTACCAGTGGGGCCCGAAGAGCTCGGACCAGTACTCGCCGAGGTCGAGGTAGTAGTCGTGTTCGCCCATCACCATGCGGGTGTCGTAGTTCAGCTTGGCCAGCATCTCGGCGCCGTGGTCGAGCTCGGCTTTCGTGCCGAGCTGGGCGAGGTCGCCGCCGAACATGACGAAGTCCGGTTTCGGCCGCAGCAGGTTGGTCTCGGCCACCGCGCGGATCAGCCCGCGGTCCCAGTTGCGGACGAAGCGGTCGCCCGCGATGTGCTGGATGTGGGCGTCGGAGATGTAGGCAAAGGTGAAGTTGCGGGCCGGATCGGCAAACGCCAGCTCGACCATGCCCACCGGCAGGGTGCTCACGGCAGCGGTGGCGCCGACGCCCTTGAGAAAGCCCCGGCGTGAGAATCGGTTGTCAGTCATTGCTGCCTCCTCGACTCGGCCGCGGCCATCGTGTCGGCCGGCTGTGCGAACTGCGGGCTGGTGAGCGCCTCCATGAAGGCCACCAGGTCGTCGATCTGCTCGTCGCTGAGGTTGAGGGGGCGGATGCCGCTCGACAGGAAGTCGTTGACCGGGTCGCCCTCGTTGGTGACCCCGCCGTTGTTGTAGTGCACCACCGCGGCGCGCAGGTCGGCGACGCTGCCGTCGTGCATGTAGGGGGCGGTGACCGCGACGTTGCGCAGGGTCGGCGTCTTGAACGAGCCGAGGTCGTCGAAGCCGTGGCTGATGGCGAAGCGCCCGATCTCCGAGGTCTTGGGGTCGGTCAGGACCTCGATGTCCACCTCGGCGAGGTTCATGTCCGCTTCGAGGAACTCCAGCGCGAGCTCGGGCACCTCGTCCTGGATCCGGTTGATGCCGACGCCGATGTTGTGGAAGCGGTTGTCGGTGAAGAGCGCCTGGGTCTGCTCGATGACATGGCAGGAGACGCAGCGGCCCTGGTTGATGAAGATGTCGAAGCCGCGCACCTGCTGCTCGGTCAGCGCGCCCTTCTCACCGCCGAAGCGCCACCGGTCGAAGGGCGAGTCGCCGGCGATCTGGGTGCGCTCGAAGGCGGCGATGGCCTTGGTGACCTCGTCTATGGTGATGTCCCCGGCCGCGACCCCGAAGACCTCCTCGAAGGCCTTCACGTAGTCGGCGTCGGAGCGGATCACCTCGAGGATCGGCTCGTGGTCAGTCAGCCCCATCTCGACCGGGTTGACGAAGGGGTGCAGCGCCTGGTCCTCGAGGCTCGGCGAGCGTCCGTCCCAGAACTGGGTCTCGAAGTATGCCGCGTTGACCACCGTCGGCGCGTTGCGGGTGCCGGTCTTCTTCTCGATGCCCTCCGAGGTCCTGAGCGGGCTGTCGGTGAAGGCCTTGGCCGCGTCGTGGCAGGTGGCGCAGCTGACGTCGCCGCTGGTGCTGAACCTCATGTCGTGGAACAGCTGTTCGCCGAGGGCGATCTTCGCCGGCGTCTGCGGGTTGTCCTCCGGGATCGGCAGCGGCGGCAGGCCGAGCGGGGTTTGTGGTGCCTCGGGGACGTTGCCGAGCACGGCCGCGGCCGTGAGCAGTCCGGCTGCGACCAGCACCGTGAATGTGACTCTCTTCATTTCGACTCCTCCCTTCTCGAGGGTTCCCGGCAGCTGCGGCACAATCCGCAGAGCTGCACTCGAACATCCGTGACCTCGAAACCGATTGCGGACGTGTCCGGCGCCCCGACCGCGTCGAGGCGTTCGTCGTCGATGTCGATCACCGCATCGCAGCGCAGGCACACGAGGTGGTGGTGATGGTCGGCGCGGGCGTCGTAGCGGACCGCACTGCCCAGGTGGCTTACCTTGGGAATCACGCCCATCCGGCCGAGCTCGTCCAGGCTGCGGTAGACGGTGGTGCGCGCGATGCCCGGTTCGCGGCCCGCGAGCGCCTCGTAGACCTGGTCCGCCGTGGGATGGTTGTCGAGATCGAGCACCGCCTCGAGGACCATGCGCCGCTGGACTGTCGCGCGCCGGTTCTGCTCGCGGCACAGCCGCTGGTACTGCTGCAGGCGCTCCACCTTCGTCGTCTCGTCCACGAACGGCTCCGATCCCCTCGATCGTGCTGGTGATCTTGATGCAAAGATGTGGCAGGAGCGACAATTTGTCAATAGTAGCGCTCCGTGTCGCAGTATCTGTTCCATTCTGAGAACACCTCTCAGGTCGAATGGGGGACGGCGCCGCTCGGTGGAATTGACGGCCACGGCCGCGCATTGCATCTTCGGTGAGGATCCGGATGGAGTTCCCTTGGCCAACGACAACGACATGATCACCTCGGCCCTGGGCCGCTTCTTCAAGCTCGGAGGGCTGGCGGGGCGGGTGGGCGTGTCGGTGGTCGGCAGCCAGGTGCTGGACGTGGCGCGGTCGGGGCCGTCGAAGCAGCTCAAGCGGACCGAGAACCTGGTCCGCAACGCCGCCCGCATCGTCGAGACCCTGGGCGAGATGAAGGGCGCGGCCATGAAGATCGGGCAGATGCTGAGCCTGCACGACGGCATGCTGCCGCCGGAGGTGGCCGAGGTCCTGCGCGGCCTCCAGAAGGAGGCGCCGAAGGTCCCCGCGGAGGTCATGGAGTTCGAGATCCGGGCCGCGCTCGACAACTTCGACGAGCTCTTCGAGGCGCTGGATTTCGAGGCCTTCGCAGCGGCCTCGATCGGACAGGTGCACCGCGGTCGGCTGCGCGACGGGCGCGACGTGGCGGTGAAGATTCAGTACCCGCTGATCGACGAGATCGTCAAGGCCGACCTCGCGAACCTCAAGACACTGGTCCGCAGCCTGCTCGCCCTGATCTCGGACATCGACTTCGAGCCGATCTGGTCGGAGCTCAACGAGCGCCTCCTCGAGGAGCTCGACTACACCAACGAGGCGGCCAACATCCGCCGCATGGCGGAGCTGCACGCGGACGTTTGCGAGATCGTCATCCCGCGGGTCGTGGAGGAGGCGAGCACGCGCACCGTCCTGACGCTGGAGTACGTCGGCGGGATCGCCCCCTCGGACGCGTGCGGCGGAGGTTACGACCAGGCGCTCCGGGATCGGTGGGGGGCGGTGCT